>NZ_JBBCWG010000042.1:0-223 GCF_037146035.1 Chryseobacterium sp. MMO-72 | reverse complement strand
CCCCCCCCCCCCCCCCCCCCCCCCCCCCCCCCCCCCCCCCCCCCCCCCCCCCCCCCCCCCCCCCCCCCCCCCCCCCCCCCCCCCCCCCCCCCCCCCCCCCCCCCCCCCCCCACCCCCCCCCCCCCCCCCCCCCCCCCCCCCCCCCCCCCCCCCCCCCCCCCCCCCCCCCCCCCCCCCCCCCCCCCCCCCCCCCCCCCCCCCCCCCCCCCCCCCCCCCCCCCCC
>NZ_JBBCWG010000041.1:0-223 GCF_037146035.1 Chryseobacterium sp. MMO-72 | reverse complement strand
CATTCTTCATTTCTCAATCTCTTTCCCTTTTACTAATTTCTAGTGGGTGTGTATTATGATATATCAACCAAATAAAAAACTAAAGCTTTACTTTAAGTAAGTACTGTGTACCTGCGTACTAATTTTGTTTTTCGTCTTTAAGACGCTCTAAAATGAGATGTTCCAGCCGCACCTTCCGGTACGGCTACCTTGTTACGACTTAGCCCTAGTTACCTGTTTTACC
>NZ_JBBCWG010000040.1:0-223 GCF_037146035.1 Chryseobacterium sp. MMO-72 | reverse complement strand
ATCGGGATATTCCGTGAGTACTCTTCAGCGGTATTTTAACGTGATGCTTAGTAAAGCTCCAAAACTCAGTTACAGCCAGAACAAGGAAGTTTATTTACTCATCGACGGTACTTATTTTTCTAATGAAATCTGTCTGGTTGTTTATAGAGACAGTGTTTTTAAACAAACCCAGCTTTACAGAATTACGGACGGAGAGCATTATGAAGAACTCAAAGAGGATTTG
>NZ_JBBCWG010000039.1:0-263 GCF_037146035.1 Chryseobacterium sp. MMO-72 | reverse complement strand
TAAATATAATTCTATAATATTATTGTCTTTTTTCAAGTCTTCAGGTGCCATTTTTTCAAATTTGTGAAAAATTTCATTATGTTAATTGGTGTAAAATTATATATAGTTACCTATAAAAGTATAAAAACCGATTCAAATTTGTTACGAATCGGTTTTCTATATTGCTATAAAGGCAGGAGCTAAATTTTAATTAGCCGGAGAGAAGGATAGTGCCTGAAATCATAAAACATATATATCCTCATCGATAAGAATTACCTCTTTAG
>NZ_JBBCWG010000038.1:0-289 GCF_037146035.1 Chryseobacterium sp. MMO-72 | reverse complement strand
ACCTACTCTCCCGCTTTCGCAGTACCATCGGCGCTGGTGGGCTTAACTTCTGTGTTCGGAATGGGAACAGGTGAGCCCCACCGCTAAAACCACCCTAAAGGTTGTATATAGGTTTAAGGTTTATTGTTTATTGTTCAAAGTTTTGAACCCTGAATCTTAAACATTCAACCATGAACCGTTTTTATCGGTAAATTTCATCACAAAGGCAAAACCAGTGTTGCACTTATAAGGCTTGTTGTTGGCTCTTGGCTTTTAGCTAACAGCTATCGACCAGTTGCCATAAGCAACA
>NZ_JBBCWG010000037.1:0-366 GCF_037146035.1 Chryseobacterium sp. MMO-72 | reverse complement strand
AGTCGGTGACCGTAACAGGAGCTGCCTAGGGTAAAACAGGTAACTAGGGCTAAGTCGTAACAAGGTAGCCGTACCGGAAGGTGCGGCTGGAACATCTCATTTTAGAGCGTCTTAAAGACGAAAAACAAAATTAGTACGCAAGTACACAGTACTTACTTAAAGTAAAGCTTTAGTTTTTTATTTGGTTGATATATCATAATACACACCCACTAGAAATTAGTAAAAGGGAAAGAGATTGAGAAATGAAGAATGGGAAAAAGTATATTACTTATAACTCATCACCCATTACTCATACAAAGTCTCGTAGCTCAGCTGGTTAGAGCGCTACACTGATAATGTAGAGGTCGGCAGTTCGAGCCTGCCCGA
>NZ_JBBCWG010000036.1:0-370 GCF_037146035.1 Chryseobacterium sp. MMO-72 | reverse complement strand
AGTCGGTGACCGTAACAGGAGCTGCCTAGGGTAAAACAGGTAACTAGGGCTAAGTCGTAACAAGGTAGCCGTACCGGAAGGTGCGGCTGGAACATCTCATTTTAGAGCGTCATTAGACGATAAACAAAATTAGTGTAGCAATACACAAAGCACTTACTTAAAGAAAAGCTTTAGTTTTTTATTTGGTTGATATATATAAAAAATACAAAACCCACTAGAAATTAGTAAAAGGGAAAGAGATTGAGAAATGAAGAAGGGGAAAAGTATATTACTTATAACTCATCACCCATTACTCATACAAAGTCTCGTAGCTCAGCTGGTTAGAGCGCTACACTGATAATGTAGAGGTCGGCAGTTCGAGCCTGCCCGA
>NZ_JBBCWG010000035.1:0-855 GCF_037146035.1 Chryseobacterium sp. MMO-72 | reverse complement strand
TATTTTTCTAATGAAATCTGTCTGGTTGTTTATAGAGACAGTGTTTTTAAACAAACCCAGCTTTACAGAATTACGGACGGAGAGCATTATGAAGAACTCAAAGAGGATTTGGAAAACATCTTGAATTTAGGAATAAAAATTGGCGGGATAACCTGCGATGGCGACAAATCTCTACTGAAAGCTATTCGTAAAGTTTGTCCGAAAGTTCCTGTGCAGCGATGTTTGGTACATATTCAGAGAATGTGCAAAATATGGCTTTCGGCTTATCCAAAGTCTGCAGCGGGTTTTGAGTTGCGAGAAATTGTCTGCAAGATTCATTTTATCGACAATGAAGTTAAAAAGCAGTATTGGATCAAAGAATTTTTAGATTGGTCTGAGAAGCATCACGAATTTTTGAATGAAAAATCATACAGCCAGGAAACCGGAAGATATTGGCACACGCACAAGATGGTAAGGAGATGTTTTTCGGTTATCAGGAAGGCTTTACCCAATATGTTTATGTTCCTGCAAAATCCTAAAATCCCTAAAACAACCAACGGCATAGAGTCTTTTTTCGGTCATCTGAAAGGCAATCTCAATATTCATCGGGGACTTACAAAAAGCCGAAGAAAGAAGTTCATCCAATGGTATCTTTTCTATAGAAATCTAAAGTCGTAAAAGGTTTTTTAAGCCATAGAGCTGTTCCAATAATTTGCAAAAAAGGATGGCAAAGCCATCCTCTAAACTATTGTTTACAGCGTTGATTGTATTGCTGGTAAGTTGCTCCTCAGCATTGCTCACTTCCTCTTCCAATCAACTGCAAAATATTACGAATTATTTATGACAAAAACACCAACTATTTTTGACCACATTACC
>NZ_JBBCWG010000034.1:0-1152 GCF_037146035.1 Chryseobacterium sp. MMO-72 | reverse complement strand
GCTTAGCTAAAAGCTCTTCTGCGCTTACTGATCTTCTATCGTTTTTCAGTGGGGCAAAGATAGAGACTTTAACCCTCCGCTTCCAAATATATTTAACATAAATTTCATCTTTAATTCATATTTAACCCTAAAGCGCTGAGTGACTGGGAGAATAATTTCTGAAATTTTAAACCATTGTTTGGTTTGCCGGTGGAAAAAACGGAAGAAGAGAAGTAAAAAAAGTCTTTTTGAACAAAGCAATTGGATTATTTAAGAGGAAAAATTCAATTCCTGAAAAGATCATGTCGTCCTGCTCAGCAACAACAGCGTCTTTTTTATTTTAAAAAAGTTTATTAAATAAAGAATAATTGAGCTAATTCAGTTTTTAAAGTTATGTATGTAGTTTTATTTTAAGAAGTATTCCTGTATAAAATCATTCATATCATAATTTTAAATAGTATCAAACAGATAAGTAACGTAGTTACATAAACTTTTTTGAGTAACTCATTTGATAAGAGGAAGAATTTTAATAAGGAAACATAGGAATATTGGGAAAAAGGAAGGTTTAGCGTATTTCTTATTGAAACAGGATAAAATGGTCTAAGTTCAGACCAGCATATTGATTAATTCGATAATATTATTATCCGGCAAAATCATAGTTAAAAGAAAAATGTAAATCCAAAAAAATGGTAGTCTAAAATTATTACAGAGTTTATGCAAATTGCTTTAAATAATGTTACCTGATCCAGAATATTTTTAAATAAATACTTTTATTCAAATTTTAGAATATATGTCTGTCTGTACTTTTATTGAAAGTTGGTACTATGAATGAAAAGATCACAATAGTTTTAAAATCTTTGATTTTTATTCTTTAGACGGCTAAGATCATTCTGGAAATTTGCTGTATTATTATCTTTTATATCTTTTGTGTTAATTCTGAATTAGTTTAAACATTATAACAAATATGGTAAAACGTATAAATGTTAAGAATAAAAATAATTAATCAAAAACTGAAAATATAAAAAAAGCCATGATGAATACCTATAGGTGAAGTCCTTTCTATTCATGAACTTTTCCCGCTATCCACTGTATCTTTTGGGTTACGGGCTCCGCTTCACTCCGCCCGCAACCCAAAAGGATGCCGTTTCTATCGCGGCTAAGTAATGAGTAATA
>NZ_JBBCWG010000033.1:0-1427 GCF_037146035.1 Chryseobacterium sp. MMO-72 | reverse complement strand
TAGACTGCACCCAAAAGTTTAGACAAAATTACACAATATTTCGATAGAAAAGAGTTCGGTATTGTACCGGGCTCTTTCCTTTTAGATTTAATCTTATTCTGTCGTTGTTATAATAATTGATATATTCTTTTATTTCTTTTTTAAGCTCTGTAATACTTTTGAACTTTTTGATGTAAAACATTTCAGACTTTAGTGTTCCGAAAAAATTCTCAATTACAGCATTATCCAGGCAGTTTCCTTTACGGGACATACTTTGAACAATTCCTTTTTCTTTCAAGATATTTTGATAAGCCTTCATTTGGTATTGCCAACCCTGATCTGAATGTAGGATGATGTTTTCTGTATTTTTAATTCTCTTGAATCCCTTTTTCAGCATATCAATAATTTGTGCAAAAACGGGTCTTTCTGAGAGGTTATAACTGATAATCTCTCCATTAAACAAGTCTATGATCGAAGACAAATACAGCTTATTCCCCGACACATTAAACTCTGTTACATCGGTTGCCCATTTCTTGTTTGGTTGGTCAGCCTTAAAGTTTCTCTGCAAAATATTGGGTGCTGTTTTTCCCTGTTCTCCTCGGTAAGATCTGTATTTTTTTACTCTGATAATGCTTTTCAATCCTAATATTTTCATTAATCTCAATACGGTTTTATGATTAATAACAATTCCTTTTTCTTTCATCATCAAGGTAATACGACGGTATCCGAACCTTCCTTTGTGTTTATGATAAATTTGTTTTATCATTATTTTTATATCCGAATATTTGTCTGTTCCGCCTTTTTTTTGATGATAGTAGAAACTGCTTCTTGCCATACCTGTACAATCCAACAATACGGATAGATCATATTTATGCCTTAACTCTTCGATGGCTTTTGTTTGTTGTTTTTGGCAGTTAAGGCGTCTAACTTTTTTAGAAAATCAAGCTCGGCTCGTAGCCTTTCGTTTTCCAGTAAAAGTTCTTCTTCACGGGTTAATGGTTTGCCGGATTTTTTCTTCTTAGGCTTATAATCACTCATAATTGAAGGTCTTCCTTTAGGTTTATTCCTTAGTCCTAAAATACCATTTTTTTCGTAAGCCTTACGCCAGTTAATAATGCTGGATTCTGATGCAATATTAAACTTTGCAGCAGCTTGCTTTAGGGATAACCCCTGTGCAATGATGGTTTCCAAAACCTTTAACTTGAATTCTGCATCATAGATGCGATTACTCCTGCGTTGCAATCCTTCAATACCATACAAATCATGAAATCTTTTCCATTTACGTACTACAACGGCATCAAGATCTAAGTCCTGTGCAATAGAGTGAACCGACTGATGATTACTCGAAATTTTTTCAATGCAATCTAACTTAAATTCTAAACTATACTTTGATAATCCCATAAATAAAAATGCCCCTAAAAAGTGTCTAACTTTTTGGGGGCAGTCCA
>NZ_JBBCWG010000032.1:0-1561 GCF_037146035.1 Chryseobacterium sp. MMO-72 | reverse complement strand
AAGTTAAGCCCACCAGCGCCGATGGTACTGCGAAAGCGGGAGAGTAGGTCACCGCCAGTTTTTATTTAAAAGTCTCATAGATTAAATTCTATGAGACTTTTTTTATGCCCACAACTCTCCCTCTCTCATCTTAATCTATCCCTTATCAAAGGAAAGAAACAAGGGAAAAGAACCAGGGTAAAAGGAAAAAGAACCAGGAGAAAAGTAACAAGTAAAAAGAACAATGTAAAAAGTAAGAAGTAAAAAGAGAAAAGTAAAGAAGCCGGAAGATATAATCATTCATCATTCATCAATTATCAATTATCTTTCATTACTCATTACTCATTACTCATTACTCATTACCCATCAATAGCAGTAAACAGAAAATTATTTTCTGTCATTGCAAAACAATGGAATCATGGATCGATCTCAAAATATTCTGGTTAAATATTAATCTAGAAGCAAAATTACTCCATACATCAAAAATATACAGAATGCCCGGGCAAACAGAAACTCTCTATTTAATAACGGTATCAGTAATTATTTTGCCCCAACAAATCCTAAACATCTTCAAAACCTTTAAGATGTTAATGAATAACAGATCTAACAAATATTCTCAGTTCTTAATTTTATTCATCCCGTTATTTTTAGAATCTAACAAATCAATTTATTCGAAGAGAATACCTTGAGGCTTGCCTCGGGGTCAGAGAGGAAAAGTAGGAAAAACGGATAGTTTTTCATAACACTAAAAATAAACTCTTTTTCCTTGACTATCCCGAGGCTTGCCTCGTGATTATTTATTGACTTAAATGTTTAAACTTAATAGCTATAACCATCGCAAAAACATAAAATATTCATTAAATATAGCCTTATCTTAAGGTACAAAAGATTTTATCTGCAATAAAATTAAGCATCAATCCTTATTGAAAATCTTTGATTTTCTAGCGCCTTAAAGATTTGAGACGAATAAAAATCTTGCGTCCTTTATGTTTTCTAACAAGAATATTTTTATTATAAAAAGTTTAAGCAAACTCATTGTGAACTACGATTAGTAAACGGTTTTCTAACGGAGAGTCCCCGGCAAGCTCAGGGAGACTCTCGAATTGACCGTAATATTTGAATATTATCAGCTAAGCCTGTCCAAAGCCTAAAAAAATAAGTCAATTAATTTAATTACTCTTAAAAAAGCTCGTACTCCGGTATTTTAAAAATAAAAACACCTTCAATTATTTTTTTTATTTAAATCATTTAATACCCTAAAAGATCAAAACTGAATTAATGAAGATTAAATTTTTTACCGTGAACTCATTTTTTCCTCCTCAATTATTCAATACTATCCCAAAAAATCCCTATCAACCTTTCCTTTAGCAGCACTTCCACATCAAAAAAACAAACATTAGTTTAAAAAAGTATAAAATTATTCTCTCATGAGATCAGCGTTTTATGGCCAAATATGAATGCAAGATGAAATTTATGTTAAATATATTTGGAAGCGGAGGGTTAAAGTCTCTATCTTTGCCCCACTGAAAAACGATAGAAGATCAGTAAGCGCAGAAGAGCTTTTAGCTAAGCAATATTACTT
>NZ_JBBCWG010000031.1:0-1628 GCF_037146035.1 Chryseobacterium sp. MMO-72 | reverse complement strand
GTTTTGTAGGAAGCGGAAGAAATGAAGATCATTGACATACAATATAACAACCAAGTAAGGAAAAACTAAAGCGTCAAAACTTTGAGTGAGTCAGACAAACATACAATGGAGAGTTTGATCCTGGCTCAGGATGAACGCTAGCGGGAGGCCTAACACATGCAAGCCGAGCGGTAGAGATTCTTCGGAATCTTGAGAGCGGCGCACGGGTGCGGAACACGTGTGCAACCTGCCTTTATCTGGGGGATAGCCTTTCGAAAGGGAGATTAATACCCCATAATATAATGAGTGGCATCGCTTATTATTGAAAACTCCGGTGGATAGAGATGGGCACGCGCAAGATTAGATAGTTGGTGAGGTAACGGCTCACCAAGTCAATGATCTTTAGGGGGCCTGAGAGGGTGATCCCCCACACTGGTACTGAGACACGGACCAGACTCCTACGGGAGGCAGCAGTGAGGAATATTGGACAATGGGTGAGAGCCTGATCCAGCCATCCCGCGTGAAGGACGACGGCCCTATGGGTTGTAAACTTCTTTTGTACAGGGATAAACCTTTCCACGTGTGGAAAGCTGAAGGTACTGTACGAATAAGCACCGGCTAACTCCGTGCCAGCAGCCGCGGTAATACGGAGGGTGCAAGCGTTATCCGGATTTATTGGGTTTAAAGGGTCCGTAGGCGGATCCGTAAGTCAGTGGTGAAATCTCATAGCTTAACTATGAAACTGCCATTGATACTGCGGGTCTTGAGTAAGGTAGAAGTAGCTGGAATAAGTAGTGTAGCGGTGAAATGCATAGATATTACTTAGAACACCAATTGCGAAGGCAGGTTACTATGTCTTAACTGACGCTGATGGACGAAAGCGTGGGGAGCGAACAGGATTAGATACCCTGGTAGTCCACGCCGTAAACGATGCTAACTCGTTTTTGGGTTTTCGGATTCAGAGACTAAGCGAAAGTGATAAGTTAGCCACCTGGGGAGTACGAACGCAAGTTTGAAACTCAAAGGAATTGACGGGGGCCCGCACAAGCGGTGGATTATGTGGTTTAATTCGATGATACGCGAGGAACCTTACCAAGACTTAAATGGGAATTGATCGGTTTAGAAATAGACCTTCCTTCGGGCAATTTTCAAGGTGCTGCATGGTTGTCGTCAGCTCGTGCCGTGAGGTGTTAGGTTAAGTCCTGCAACGAGCGCAACCCCTGTCACTAGTTGCCATCATTCAGTTGGGGACTCTAGTGAGACTGCCTACGCAAGTAGAGAGGAAGGTGGGGATGACGTCAAATCATCACGGCCCTTACGTCTTGGGCCACACACGTAATACAATGGCCGGTACAGAGGGCAGCTACACAGCGATGTGATGCAAATCTCGAAAGCCGGTCTCAGTTCGGATTGGAGTCTGCAACTCGACTCTATGAAGCTGGAATCGCTAGTAATCGCGCATCAGCCATGGCGCGGTGAATACGTTCCCGGGCCTTGTACACACCGCCCGTCAAGCCATGGAAGTCTGGGGTACCTGAAGTCGGTGACCGTAACAGGAGCTGCCTAGGGTAAAACAGGTAACTAGGGCTAAGTCGTAACAAGGTAGCCGTACCGGAAGGTGCGGCTGGAACATCTCATTTTAGAGCGTC
>NZ_JBBCWG010000030.1:0-2611 GCF_037146035.1 Chryseobacterium sp. MMO-72 | reverse complement strand
CTCCCAAAATTTTTTTCTTTTCTGGGCGGCCTCTTCGGGTTTTTTTTGGGCGGGCGGCCCCCCCCCCCCCCCCCCCCCCGAAAACCTAAAAAAGCGAGTAGCGAAAGCAGGAAAAAGCTCCAAATAAAAAAAGATTTCTATACATAAAAAAAACACCAGAAGAAGATTTCTGATGTTTTGTGTTATTTAAAATTGAAAATTAATCGAGTTTTGCGGTGAGTTTTTTAAACTGTTTTTCTGCATTTTTTCCTTCATACAGAATTCCATAGATCGTATCTACAATCGGAAGTTTCAGCCCTTTTTCCTTTGACGTTTTATAAATAGAATTCGCGGCATAATATCCTTCTGCAATCATGTTCATCGACTGGATTGCTGATTTTACGGTATATCCTTTTCCTATAAGATTTCCCAAATTTCTGTTTCTGGAGAATAATGAATACGCGGTAACCAGTAAATCTCCCAGATAAGCACTTTCGTTAACATCTCTCGGCGCTTCGTAAATGGCTTCCAGAAAAGTTTCCATTTCACGGATCGCATTGGAAACGAAAACCGCGGTAAAGTTGTCTCCATATCCTAAACCACTCGCAATTCCGGCTCCGATAGCGAAAATATTTTTAAGAATCGCACTGTATTCGTTTCCTAAAATATCTTTGCTGGAGTGCATTTTAATAAAATCTGAATTGAAAATATCCACCAGTTTCTGTGAAACTTCATCTTCTACGGTTGCAACGGTAAGATAGGACAGTCTTTCCATCGCTACTTCTTCTGCGTGACAAGGTCCTGCAATCACTGCCTGATTCCTGAAACCTATTTTAAATTCGTCTCTTAAATAATGTGCTACGACATCATTTACCTTCGGAATAATTCCTTTAATGGCAGAAACGAATATTTTATTCTGATAATCACAAGTCATTTTATCCAGCGTATCGGAAAGATAGATCGACGGCGTTGCCAAGACAATAATATCACACGCAGAAACAAGCTCGTTGATGTCTGTGGTAAGCTTTAAATTTTTAAGATTGAAATTAACTGCCGTAAGATAAGTCGGGTTATGACCTCTCTGTTCGATCGCTCCTTTTACGTACTCATTTCTTACGCACCAGTGTACGACTTTACAGTTTTCTACAAGCATTTTCACAATAGCAGTCGCAAAACTTCCACTTCCGACTACTCCTACCGCAACATCATTTTTGCTTTTCTTCGGGTTCGATTCTATATTTGTTTTCTTTTTTGCCATAATAGAAATGTGAACTGCAAATATATTAAAACAAAGACGGAAAGAAGGATTTTCGGCGCATGATAAAAACCAAATTTAGACAAAATTAACACTTCAACACAATTAAATATCTAATCGACCGTTAATTACAGAAAAAACTAAAGTTTTGTTAAAAATAAGCCTGAAAGTTTATTTTTAATTAAATTTGCAGGCTTAAAACCGTTTTGTAATTATACTAAGAGAAGAAAAATGAAGAAATTTCTAAGCAGTAAAAAGAACATAAATGTGCTTTTAGGAGGACTTTTATTAGTAGTTTTTGCGCAAGGTATTTTCATTGCAAAGTTGTATTCGGAAAAGGACAACAAAAATTATGAAGTAAACCTTGTAAAAATAAACACTGAAAAAGACAGTGTAGATTATCTGAAAATGAAAACTGATCTTACATTGGTAGATCAAACCGTAGCGGAGCTGAATTCTTTCCTTAAATCTAAGGATGTTCCCAACGAAAAAGTTACTATTCTGAGCAAAGACAGTATCTCCAACTCTATTTATCTGGCAAAACAGGCAAACCGATACAGCCAGTATCTGATGAACCTTCAAAAAAAGTTACTGGAAGTTCCTTTGGGAATGCCGACTGAAGGTTATATTTCATCTAATTTCGGAGTGAGAAAAAACCCTATCCCTTTTAAAACCGTTTTAGCCTCTGTAAAAAGCAGTGCTGCCAAACCTGCTGCTGTTGCCGCCGCAGCTCCGGAAGTAAAAGTTGAACCTGTAGAAAAAATTATAGAAGTAACAGACAGCTATGGAAATAAAAGAGAGGTAAAAGTAATGGTAACTCCGAAAGCTCCTTCTGCAGCTCCCGCTCCTGCTTCGTCAGCAAAATCTGTTGCAGCCGGATCTGAAAAACCAGCAGAAAAGAATAATGCGCCTGCAGAAGCAGACCAGATGCAGTTTCATAAAGGACTGGATATCGCTGTTGCTTATGGATCGGATGTCGTGGCAACTGCAGCCGGAACGGTTATTTTTTCCGGACAGAAAGGAGGGTACGGAAACTGTGTGATCGTTTCTCACGGAAACGGACTGGCAACTCTTTACGGACATTTGTCGCAGTTGGTCGCTAAAGTGAATGATAAAGTGAAAGTAGGACAGGTGATCGCCAAATCCGGAAATTCGGGTCGTTCTACCGGACCTCATCTTCATTATGAAGTACATAAGAACAATACTCCGGTAAATCCAAAGTTGTTTATGAATCTTTAAATTAAAATCTAAAATATAGAGTTTCGGGGGGGGGGGGGGGGGGGGGGGGGGGGGCGATATAAAAAAATTAAAAAAAAAAATAATTGTTTGTTAAGTATAGGGTCGGGGGGGTTTGTGTTGGGGTGTAGTGAAGTAAAA
>NZ_JBBCWG010000029.1:0-3321 GCF_037146035.1 Chryseobacterium sp. MMO-72 | reverse complement strand
AAAAGTATATTACTTATAACTCATCACCCATTACTCATACAAAGTCTCGTAGCTCAGCTGGTTAGAGCGCTACACTGATAATGTAGAGGTCGGCAGTTCGAGCCTGCCCGAGACTACTAATTAAGGCGGCTGGCAAATCGCTTATGGCTGATGGCAAAAAAGCCAACAGCAATTAGCAAAAAGCCAACAGCACCTAGAGGGGGAATTAGCTCAGCTGGCTAGAGCGCCTGCCTTGCACGCAGGAGGTCAAGGGTTCGACTCCCTTATTCTCCACCAATTGGGTTTCAAGTTTAATATTCAAAGTTCAAATAACGGAAGATGAGAGCCATTTTCCATGAACCAAGAACCTTAAACTATGAACCAGAAATAAGATCATTGACATTAACGGTAAAGACATCACAAAGAGAAAACCGAGCACTTATAAGTGCTTGAGTAACCTAAAAATAGGAAAGAAATCGTTAAGGGCGTATGGCGGATGCCTAGGCTTTCAGAGGCGACGAAGGACGTGGTAAGCTGCGAAAAGCTGCGGGGATTGGCACACACGAATTGATCCGCAGATGTCCGAATGGGGCAACCCAATACATTGAAGATGTATTACCTCTTAGGAGGAGCAAACCCGGAGAACTGAAACATCTAAGTACCCGGAGGAAAAGAAATCGAAGAGATTCCGTAAGTAGTGGCGAGCGAAAGCGGATTAGCCCAAAAGTCTTTATATATTTAGAAGAATGTTCTGGAAAGAACAGCCATAGACGGTGATAGCCCGGTATTCGAAAGGTATACATAGATGATAAATGAGTAGGGCGGGACACGTGAAATCCTGTCTGAATATGGGGGGACCATCCTCCAAGGCTAAATACTCCTGAAAGACCGATAGTGAACAAGTACTGTGAAGGAAAGGTGAAAAGCACTTCGAATAGAAGGGTGAAATAGAACCTGAAACCGTACGCCTACAAGCGGTCGGAGCAGATTAATTCTGTGACGGCGTGCCTTTTGCATAATGAGCCTACGAGTTAATTTTACTAGCGAGGTTAAGTAATTAAGTTACGGAGCCGGAGCGAAAGCGAGTCTGAATAGGGCGCATAGTTAGTAGGATTAGACGCGAAACCTTGTGATCTACCCATGGGCAGGTTGAAGCTTTGGTAACACAAAGTGGAGGACCGAACCGGTTGACGTTGAAAAGTCTTCGGATGACCTGTGGGTAGGGGTGAAAGGCCAATCAAACTGGGAGATAGCTCGTACTCTCCGAAATGCATTTAGGTGCAGCGTCGTATATAAGTTTATTAGAGGTAGAGCTACTGATTGGATGCGGGGGTTTCACCGCCTACCAATTCCTGACAAACTCCGAATGCTAATAAATGTTCTACGGCAGTGAGGGCATGGGTGCTAAGGTCCATGTCCGAGAGGGAAAGAACCCAGACCAACAGCTAAGGTCCCCAAATTTCTGTTAAGTTGAAGCAACGCGGTTGGACTGCATTGACAGCTAGGATGTTGGCTTGGAAGCAGCCATTCATTTAAAGAGTGCGTAACAGCTCACTAGTCGAGCGGTCCGGCATGGATAATAATCGGGCATAAACAGAATACCGAAGCTATGGATTTATAATTAATTATATCTGGTAGGAGAGCATTCTATCGGCGCCGAAGCAGTATCGTGAGGTATTGTGGAGCTTATAGAAAAGAAAATGTAGGCATAAGTAACGATAAAGGGGGCGAGAAACCCCCTCACCGAAAGACTAAGGTTTCCTCAGCCATGCTAATCAGCTGAGGGTTAGTCGGGACCTAACGCGAACCCGAAAGGGGTAGTGGATGGACAATGGGTTAATATTCCCATACTTGCTCACACTAAAAAGGGGACGGTTCGATGTAGCTATAGAAGACGGACGGAAGTGTCAAGGCCTAGCCTTCGGGCGAAGCTGTTATAGTGTAATCGGATCCAAGAAAAGCCGAAGTGAAGCAACCCGTACCAAAACCGACACAGGTAGTCGAGGAGAGAATCCTAAGGTGCTCGAGTGAGTCGTGGCTAAGGAACTAGGCAAAATAGTCTCGTAACTTCGGAAGAAGAGACGCCAGCAGCAATGCTGGCCGCAGTGAAGAGGCCCAGGCGACTGTTTATCAAAAACACAGGACTCTGCTAAATCGAAAGATGCTGTATAGGGTCTGACACCTGCCCGGTGCTGGAAGGTTAAGGAAGGGCGTTAGCGTAAGCGAAGCGTTTGACTGAAGCCCCAGTAAACGGCGGCCGTAACTATAACGGTCCTAAGGTAGCGAAATTCCTTGTCGGGTAAGTTCCGACCTGCACGAATGGTGTAACGATCTGGGCACTGTCTCAGCCACGAGCTCGGTGAAATTGTAGTATCGGTGAAGATGCCGATTACCCGCAATGGGACGAAAAGACCCTGTGAACCTTTACTATAACTTCGTATTGACTTTGAGTAAGTAATGTGTAGGATAGGTGGGAGGCTTTGAAGCAGGCACGCTAGTGTTTGTGGAGCCGACGTTGAAATACCACCCTTTACTTACTTGGAGCCTAACTTCTTTAAAGAAGGACATTGCGTGGTGGGTAGTTTGACTGGGGTGGTCGCCTCCAAAAGAGTAACGGAGGCTTTCAAAGGTACCCTCAGCACGCTTGGTAACCGTGCGTAGAGTGTAATGGCATAAGGGTGCTTGACTGTGAGACCCACAAGTCGATCAGGTGCGAAAGCAGGACATAGTGATCCGGTGGTTCCGTATGGAAGGGCCATCGCTCATAGGATAAAAGGTACTCCGGGGATAACAGGCTAGTCTCCCCCAAGAGCTCACATCGACGGGGAGGTTCGGCACCTCGATGTCGGCTCGTCACATCCTGGGGCTGGAGAAGGTCCCAAGGGTTGGGCTGTTCGCCCATTAAAGTGGCACGCGAGCTGGGTTCAGAACGTCGTGAGACAGTTCGGTCTCTATCTATTGCGGGCGTTAGATGTTTGAGAGGGCTTGATTCTAGTACGAGAGGACCGAATTGAACAAACCTCTGGTGTATCAGTTGTACCGCCAGGTGCACCGCTGAGTAGCTATGTTTGGAAGAGATAAGCACTGAAAGCATATAAGTGCGAAACTCGCCTCAAGATGAGACATCTTTTAAGGGTCGTGGGAGATGACCACGTTGATAGGCTACAGGTGTAAAGTTGGTAACAGCATAGCCGAGTAGTACTAATTACCCGTAGATTTATAGCCTATAAGTGTTGCTTATGGCAACTGGTCGATAGCTGTTAGCTAAAAGCCAAGAGCCAACAACAAGCCTTATAAGTGCAACACTGGTTTTGCCTTTGTGATGAAATTTACCGATAAAAA
>NZ_JBBCWG010000028.1:0-9839 GCF_037146035.1 Chryseobacterium sp. MMO-72 | reverse complement strand
TCTCTCCTCCCCTTGTCTCCTCCCTGGTCATCCCCCTCTCCCCCCCCCCCTCCGCCCGCCCCCCCGCCCCCCCCCCCCGCCCCCCCCCCCCCCCCCCCCCCCCCCCCCCCCGAATCCAAAAAAAGAGAGTAACGAAAGCTGGAAAAAAGCTCTTTAAATCAATAAACAATTGATTTTTTCTTACCTAAATTAGGAAATCGACAAATCGTTTTATTTTTATCACTCCTCTTTCGATTTCATATTCTTTCCATCCGAAATATGAAGTCTGCGGAAAATAAATCCGGAAATGATCGTTAAAATTCCCACAGTAAGAAAAGTATAACGGAAAGCATTATGAGTTTCTCCGTGAATAAGGTCTGTATTTTCGAAAATTTTAAGCACGATTAATCCAAAAGCAATTCCGAATCCGATGGCAAGCTGCTGATTAACGGATATAAGTGAATTTCCACTGCTGGTCTGAAAATTTCGAAGATCCGCAATAGAAATTGTATTCATGGAAGTAAACTGAATGGAATTAAAAAATCCCAAAATGGAAATAATAGGAATAAACCAATACAATGAGGTGTTGATATCGGGAATCGCCAGAAGACAGATCAGCGTTCCGATAATAAAAGTATTCGTCATTAAAGTCTGTCGGTAACCAAAACGGTCTAAAATTTTTATCACGTATGATTTTCCGAACATTGCAGTTAAAGCCATCGGAGCGATGATCCAACCGGAAGTTACTGCCGACTGTTTATAGGCAATCTGAATCATTAACGGTAAAAGCAACGGAACAGAGCTGATTCCTAATCTGGTGGCAAGATTTCCGACAATTCCGACTCTGAAAGTTCTTACCTGAAATAAATTTAAAGGAAAAATAGGGCTTTCATCACGTTTAGCGTGTTTGTAATAGTAGTAGAGACAAAGAAATCCTAGAATGAAAATGACCAGAACCGGTGTTGTATTCTGTATATCTCCGAAAAGCTCCAAAGCAATGGAGAGCAGGAGAGAGGCTGCTGCAAAGATTAAAAATCCTTTCAGATCAAAATCAACGTCTTTGGATGTATAGTTGGGCATGAATTTTATGCCTAAAACAATTCCCAGAATTCCGATCGGGATGTTAATTAAAAAAATCCAGTGCCACGAAAGATAATCTACCATATAACCTCCCACCAAAGGACCGAGAACGGGACCGATCAGTGCAGGAATAATGGCAAAGTTCATCGCTTTTAATAATTCACTTTTATCGAAAGTTTTAATTAAAGCTAATTTTCCGACAGGCGTCATCAAACTTCCTCCAATACCCTGAATAACACGGGAAATAACGAGCTGTGTAAGATTTTGAGACATGGCACAGAACAGAGATCCGAGACTGAAAAGAATCAGGGAAAATATAAATACTTTTTTGGTTCCGAAACGGTCTGCCAGAAATCCGCTTGCCGGCATAAAAACGGCTAAAGTAAGAACATAACTGATGATGGCGTTCTGCATATTCAGCGGAGATTCCTGAAGGTCTTTTGCGATGGAAGGCAAAGAAGTATTCAGAATAGTGGAATCCAGCATCTGCATGAATATTGCCGTTGCAAGAATCAGCGGCAGAATTTTTTTAATTGAATTTTGGGGCGGCGAAAGTGTTTCTGACATGTATTTTCACTGGAAAAGCTTCCAGATTTCGTTTGGTTCAAAAAAAAAGAGAATGTAATTTTCAGAGCAATTTTTATTCCTTTTAATAAAGAGAAAGTGTTAATCGATGGATTAAGCTGTCATTTCCACGAAGGAGAAATCTATTTGCCGCAATATTTTTCCTGATATTCCTCAACTGTTAGCTATTTTAAGTTTTTGATGATGTTATCAATAACGACATTTATAATATTCTATTTTCTTAAATTTTACGATCAATTGTGAATATTCGTGCAAAAATTTGTGTCATTGGTATTAAAAAAAATTCCAATAAAAAAGTCCTGCGAAACTTTACAGGACTTTTTAATTTATTTTCTTGGTTTTTCAACCCCTTTCCATTCTTCGCCGGCTTTTCTGTACTGGCTTAATTCGAAAGTTTTGAAATCTTTTGTTTTGTATTCGATGTTATCTGTGTTTTGCTCAAACGGCATGATGTAGTAGAAATCTGCATCTGTTCTGTCCGTTTTTGTCCCTTTTTTCACAGAAGGAACATATTTTGAGAATTTATAGCTCGGAAGATACTGTTTCACTCTCGCATAAAACGCTTTATTTTCTTTCTCTTCAGGAATAATATCTACAATATTGAAATCTTCTTTTTCTTTATTGATCCAAAGATAATACGTTTTATCTTCTCCTGTATTTCTGTTGTTGGAGTTGAAGGCATAAAGCTCTTTAGGAACCAGTTCTTTGATCTTTTCTGCATCAACTTTTGTATAATATTGTCCTTTAGAAGGATCTACATACGTTTCCAGATTGTACATTAAAACAGAATTGTTATCCAGATTCTTGTTTTTGAAATACTGGTTTAACGATAATTCTGCCGTCTGTCTCAGTTCTTTACCTCTTGCATCCAGTTTTTTAGTCGGATTCTGGGGATTTACTTTTTTTACAAATTCATATAAAACTTTTGGTTTTATATCTTTAAGGTGAGGATACGTTTTCAGTTGTTCCGCTTTTACCAGCCAGTAATATTGTTGGTAGAAGTCGTCTTTATCGCCATCTTTCACACTTTTATACACCATTGCCAGTTTTTTGGAGCTAAGATATTTACCATATTTTCCCTGTCCGAAAGCAAAAGTCATGGATAATAAAGCAAATAAGATAGTAATGTTTCTTCTCATTTTTTTATAATTGATATTTTCGTTTTCCAAATATAATTATTTATTAGATA
The DNA here is from genome assembly GCF_037146035.1 of Chryseobacterium sp. MMO-72. Taxonomy (NCBI): domain Bacteria; kingdom Pseudomonadati; phylum Bacteroidota; class Flavobacteriia; order Flavobacteriales; family Weeksellaceae; genus Chryseobacterium; species Chryseobacterium sp. MMO-72. The sequence continues at coordinate 7,006 of NZ_JBBCWG010000028.1, read as the reverse complement.
ATATATTTGATTAACGGTTAAATTCTGACAATATTATTGATGTAAATGCAAAAGAAAATCCTGTATTGCTACAGGATTGATAAATTTTTATGTAAAGTTTAGATTTTTAGGGTTTAGTATTTCGTTTCAGAATGCTCATCTTCTATTTGTTAACCAAAAATAGGGAAGAATAAAAAATATCTCAAAAACTCAAAAAACGCTCACACTCTCATACTTCCGAATCTACTCACCGTAAGACGTTTCATGCACTTTTACCGCTCTTCCGCTAGGATCGTTCATGTTTTTGAACGCTTCATCCCATTCCAGTGCAATTGGCGTAGAACACGCAACGGAAGGAACCGAAGGAACTGTTGCAGCCGCAGTTTCACTTGGGAAATGCTCTTCAAAAATTGTTCTGTAACGGTATTCTTCCTTGTTTTGAGGCGTATTCAAAGGGAATCTGAATTTTGCATTTGCCATCATTTCGTCTGTTACTTCTTTTTCAGCAACGGCTTTTAAAGTATCGATCCATGAATAACCGACTCCATCCGAAAACTGCTCTTTCTGTCTCCACACAATAGATTCCGGAAGAATATCTTCGAAAGCTTTTCTCAGAACCCACTTTTCAATTTTTCCTTCAGCAGCATTTACCATTTTATCTTTCGGATTCACAGTCATGGCAATATCCATAAATTCTTTGTCTAAGAAAGGAACTCGCCCTTCAATTCCCCAACTCATCAACGCTTTGTTGGCTCTTAAACAATCGTACAGGTGAAGTTTTCCTAATTTTCTTACCGTTTCATCATGGAATTCTTTCGCATTCGGAGCTTTATGGAAGTATAAATAACCACCGAACAGTTCGTCAGAACCTTCTCCGGAAAGCACCATTTTAATCCCCATCGATTTAATCACTCTTGCCAAAAGATACATCGGCGTTGAAGCTCTCACTGTCGTTACATCATACGTTTCCAGATGATAAATAACATCACGAACCGCATCCAGACCTTCCTGAACAGTAAAATTAACTTCATGGTGAACCGAACCGATATGTTCTGCTGCTTTCTGAGCTGCTGCCAAATCCGGCGATCCTACCAAACCGACTGCAAAACTGTGCAATCTCGGATACCAAGCTTCCTGTGTATCTCCGCTTTCCACTCTCTGTCTTGCAAATTTTGCCGTAATCGCAGAAATTACGGAAGAATCTAATCCGCCTGAAAGCAAAACTCCGTAAGGAACGTCACTCATCAATTGTCTGTGAACCGCATCTTCCAGTCCTTTTCTTAATTGTTCAATATCCGTTTCATTATCTTTTACGGCATCAAAGCTTTCCCAGTCTCTTTTGTACCACTGCTGAAGTTCGCTTCCGTCTTTGCTGTACACCAAATGTCCCGGTAAAAAAGTTTCAATGGCTTTGCAGACTCCTTCCAGCGCTTTCAGTTCTGAAGCAACGTAATAGTTTCCGTTTTTATCCCAACCGTGATACAAAGGACAGATTCCCATGTGATCGCGTGCAATGAGATACACATCATTTTCTGTGTCATATAAAGAAAAGGCAAAAATTCCGTTTAATTTTTCAACAAAATCTTTTCCGTATTTTTGATATAAAGCTAAAATAACCTCACAGTCTGACTGTGTCTGAAATTCATACTCAGGAAATTCTTCTTTCAGTTCTCTGTGATTGTATATTTCACCGTTCACGGCAAGAACTATTTTTCCGTCTTTTGTAAATAAAGGCTGTTTTCCGGAGGTAGGATCCACGATGGCAAGTCTTTCATGAGAGAAAACCACTTTATCATTCTGGAACACTCCGCTCCAGTCCGGACCACGGTGACGAATTTTTTTAGACATTTCAAGAACCTGAGGTCTTAACATTTCAGTTTTTTGTTTGGCATCAAACAAACATACAATTCCACACATTTTTTGTTATTTAATTTGAAACAAAAGTAGAATAGCGGTTTAAAAATAACAACAAAAATTTTAAATAAGTTAATATTTTTAATTAAATAATTTAAAATGAAGTATAAATTTAATTATTTTAAATATAAAACAAGGTTTTTAGTTGATTTTTTTAACCCAGATGTTGGGTTTATTCATTACATACGAAATTATTATGAGATATTTCTTAATGTATGATAATTTATTCTACAAATTTTAGCCCTTACTTTGTGGCTCGAAATAATTTTTTTTCATCATTTGTGTTTTTACCTTCTTGCAATTCAGTTTGCGAGAAGGTTTTGTTTTATTGAGACCCTAACAGAACTCCCGAAACATTCCATGAACTGAAGCTTGTCCCCTCAGTCTGACCCTGCGGAATTTTTACCTGAATGGTATGTTTTCCGGCTTTTAAATCTCCAAGCTGAATAAAATTGGGATTGGTAACCGTTCCGGGACACCAGTTCGATCTGCTGAGGTCTGATGAAGAAAGTCCGTCCGGAAAATTTCCTGAAGCGGGATTATAAAGACGATAAGATCCGCAGTCGGTTCTCCAAGGTGTAAAAGAGAAGGTCATTTTTCCGTCTAAAAAGATCGAGTTGGCTTTGGGTACAAATTCATCGCCGTTTTCCCAGCCTCCATGACCGGTAGTTGTATATTTCAACTGGGCATTTTTTAAATCCTTTTTTAAAGTAAACTCTACAAACAGTCCTTTATCATTATTAAACATGGTAGAATAATCCTGTCCCGCCATTTCCATGAGGTTTAAAGTATTGAATAAAGGAAGGACCGCATTGTTTTTATAAACGGTCTGATCGCTTTTGTGAATGGTGATTTCCAGGCTGACTTTATGACCGCCTTTATCGTAATTTCCGATGAATGTCCCGATCCATAATTCCTTTTCAGAAAGGGAAGGTTTAAGGTCTGTAATATCTTCACGATACGGACTGATAGTTTGCCAGTTTTTATCTTTTAACTGAATATGATTGAATTTATTGATCCCGAAAGCCGTGAAAAATCTCATCATTTCTACCGCGGGATTATAATTTTCCGTTGCTGTAATTCCGTAATATTGTTTTCCGTTTCCGTTCTCATACACTGGAAGTGTTTTTACACCTTTTTCCAGTCCGTCGAAAAACGAAAGCGATTTGTCTTGGGGTACAAAAAATACGGTTCCGGTTCTATCGTATGCATCGCCGTTGGATTGTTGTTTTAATTCAACGAAAATATTTTCGCCATCAGAAATTTTTGGGAACTTAATTTTTTTCATAATAATGGTTCCGTTGGCGAATCTTTTTATGTTTTCGTCAGATTTAGATTCATCTGAAAAATTAATGGTTTCATGATCAAAAACTTTCAGGGTAGTGAATCTGCTTTTCCACAAAAGATCTCTGTAACCTAACGGATCGGTTGAATTAATCGATCCTTTAAGAATCGTTTCAATGTCAGTTTTCTTAACTTTTTTAATAGATTGAGCCGTGATCAGAGAATTTTTATTTCTTTCAATTTCCAGAACAAATCCCAGATTTTGTCCGATTACAGAAGGTCCTCCCTGAATTTTCAGATCGTTGGTATACCAGACTTCAATGGTATTGGAATTGATTTTGGTAACTGCTTTTTTGCAAGTGTATCCCAAAATTTTCTTGGTTTCATTGGTAAATTCAAAAGTCTGTTTTGCCACAGACTCTTTATCTGAAGTTGAAATAATTTCGTCAGATTTTAAAAACGCATAAGAAATTACCGTATTCGAAGGTTTTTCAATTTTCGTAATTTCGAAAGGGAAATCTGCTTTTTGTTCTCTGATTTTGTTATTCAGGATAAAATTTTCCTTTTCATTTGCCCAAACTAAGGTGGAAGACTGTTCCGTTAAAACTTTTCCGTTGGATGAACTGAGGTACTGTACTTCATACGTCTGAGCAAAAGATAAACAGCATAAAAAAGTAAAGAAACTTACTAAAATTTTTAGATGCATAATTTGAAATGGTTTTAGCAAAGATAATTGTTAACTGAATAGATATTATTTAGAAATTCATTTTTATATTGTTAGAAAATAATTGCCTGTAATTTATCTTGTTGGAAATCTTTGAGTTCTTTGCTGAGTGACACGCCTTTGCGAACTTAAAAACAGCTGGTATATAAAAGAATCTTAGCGATCCCTTTGCGTTAAAAAGCAGTATGATTAATATCAGATATCAAATTAAAAAGAAGATATAAAGATTTAAAGATTACGAAATATAAATGTCACAAAAAAACTACCCTGAAAAGAGTAGTTTTGTTCATTATATAAAGAATGTTTTTTAAGAAACTCTTTCAATTAAAGCCATATAGAATCCGTCATAGCCTTCACTTGGCATTACTTTTTCGTCTTTAATCATTTTAAAGTTAGGATTGTTTCTGATGAATTCATCAACCTGTAAATTATTTTCAGAAGGTAAAATAGAACACGTTGCATAGACCATTTTTCCGCCTTTTTTAAGCATTTTAGAATAATCCTGAAGAATCTGCTGCTGTTCAATTTTAATTCTGTCGATAAAAGCCTGATCGATTTTCCATTTGCTGTCCGGATTTCTTTTTAAAACGCCCAAACCAGAACACGGAGCATCGATCAATAATCGGTCTGCTTTTTCATGAAGCCTTTTGATTACTTTATTATCAGAAATCATGCGGGTTTCAATGTTGTGCGCTCCGGCTCTTTTTGCACGTCTTTTCAGTTCGGCAAGTTTCCAGTCGAAAATATCCAATGCGATGATCTGTCCTTTATTGTGCATTAAAGCGGCTAAGTGAAGCGTTTTTCCTCCTGCACCTGCACAGGCATCAACAACTCTCTGCCCTTCCTTTACATCAAGGAAATACCCGATTTTTTGAGAAGAAGCATCCTGAACTTCAAATAGACCTTCTTTAAAAGCGGTCGTCAGGAAAACATTCTTTTTTTCCTCCAATTGTACTGCATCCGGATAATTTTTAATAGGATAAGAAACGATGTTTTCATCGGAAAGATCAGAGATAAGCTCTTTCGTTGTTGTTCTCAGAGAATTTGCTCTTAAAACAGTCGGAGCCTGCTCGTTTAAAGCATACATTTCTTTTTCCCACTTTTCACCCAGTTCTTTTTCTAAAGTTTCGGCAAGCCATTCCGGAATAGAATGCTCGATTGCTTTTGTAGGAACGGTTCCTTTTTTCAGTTTGGTAAGAATGTCGGCGATTTTTATACCGTCGAATTCTTCAAATTTCTTATAATTGGTTTTGCTCCAAAGAAGATAAGCAATGATTAATTTATAAATATTGTTGGGTTTTACGCCTTCCCCCATGTAATATTCAAGGCGTTTTTTCCAACGGATGATGTTATAGAAAATCTCAGAAACCACTGCTCTGTCCTGGCTTCCCCATTTTTTATTCGCTTTCAAAAGTCTTTCGATTACTTTATCGGCGTATTTATTTTTTTCGAAAAATGTTTCCTGCAAAGCATCGTGAATTCCGATTGCCAGGTTTCTGTGTATCAATTCCATAAAATTGGGTTCTGCTATTTTGAATCTGCAAAAGTACGAATTTCTGCTGAGAATTTCTGTTTCAAAATTTTAGTCTGTGAATTCAAAATTTTGCTTTGGGCTTTCTCTGTGGTTAGAAAAATAGAAAAACAACTGAATAATAACCAATACAACGATCATCATAAGTTGCGAGTTGGCTGTATCCGATCTTTCTTTGTTGATTTTCTGATATTTGTAGATCTGGGATTTTGAATATTCTTTAGATTCATTCAGATTCTGAAAACGGTCGACTTGGGAAATTTCTTCATCAACAAATATCATTGTGTAATTAGGAATTAAGTCAACCTCATTAAATATCTGAGCAAATAACCTGAAAAACAGGACTAAAGAAATAAAAATCAAAAATCTACGGATATATCTCATGTTATTAAATTTTAACTGAATATATTAAAAAATTAACTTTGCAAAAAATTAAAAATATGAGTGATACTGTACTTTGTCCTAAATGCAGCTCCGAGTTTACTTATCCGAGCGATAATATGATGGTTTGTTCCCAATGTTTCTACGAATGGAATCCCGAAGAAGAAAGCGCAGATGCGTCAAATTCAGGGAAAATCTTAGATTCTAACGGTAACGAGCTTCAGGATGGAGATTCTGTGGTGGTTATTAAAGATCTTCCCGTAAAAGGTGCTCCAAAACCTGTAAAAGCAGGAACAAAAGTTAAAAATATCCGTCTGAGACCGGACAGCGATCATAATATCGACTGTAAAATCGATGGTTTCGGTTCTATGGCGCTGAAGTCTGAATTTGTGAAAAAGGCTTAATTTTTAACAAATTTCAGCATTTAAATTTTTGTAATGCAGAACATTTTAAGGAATATTGCTGCAAGTGTCATAGGATTTATTGTATCGTGCATTGCTTTCCTTATGTTTTTTAAAATAGAAGGTCAAGGTGGTGTTCTGGCATTGGTTTTTATATTTTTACTCTATGTTATCTTACTAATATATAGTCTGGTTACAGAAAATGTTTTGTTTTTTCTATATAAAGGTAATTCCGAAAATGCTTTTGGGGTTACTTTTTCTATGCTTTTTATTTTTTCGGTTTTTTATTGTGTCTACTCAGAAGATTATGAACAAGTATTAAATGCTGTTTCGTTATCTATATTCTTTATACTTCAAATTGGAGGATTTTTCTATCAGAAGAGGAAAATAAAGCAATAAAAAAAGGAAAGAATTGGACAGGGTAATCTTTCAAGAGACGGCATTGTTTGCCTAGAATAAACGGATTTCGTCTCAGGAGGCAGAAAGAGAATTAACCAAAAATTTCCTTATGCTGTTGACATACAAATGTAAGAAAAAGTTTTAAAACCAATTCTTATGTTTGTATTTTTTTTATCCACAAATTCACAGTAAGTAGTGTAAAGTGTGATTGTTACATTTTTTTTAGGAGCTATTTCCAGCTTTCGCTACTCGCTTTCTCGTTGGTTTCGGGGGGGGGGGGGGGGCGGCCCCCCCCCCCCCAAAAAAACGCGGCGGATGTGGGGGGGGGGGAGCACCCCCCAAAAATAAGACGGGGGGGGGGGGATAAAAAAAAATATGTGTGTGTTAAAATTT
>NZ_JBBCWG010000027.1:0-18526 GCF_037146035.1 Chryseobacterium sp. MMO-72 | reverse complement strand
TCTCAATCAACAACATCCCCCAACAACCGCCCTTTTTTCATTTTATTTTTTTTTTCTCTTTTTTTTTTTTTTTTTGTTGTGGGGGGGGGCGCCCCCCCCCCCCCCCCCGAAACCATGAAAAATCCGCGGCAATTTTTGCCGCGGATCACCACACTCAAAATATATGCTGCCGGAACTTTGAAAACAACATTTCTTCTTCATTCAACTTTAATGGTTATCAGTTTTTAATCGCTTCTGATATTTAAATTTAATTTCTTCTGATAATGAGTTACAGAGTATAACCATTTTTCTTTGCCAATTCCAAAACAGACTTTTCAATCGCTTTTCCCAAATCATCTGCTTCTGAATTTCCGCGTTTTTTCATTTCAGCATCAATGAACGCCTGTCTTTTTCCTGATAATTCTTCAATTTCTTTCTGAATTTTCTGTCTCTCGGCTGATTTTTCGGCAACAGCTTTTTTAATTTCCTCTTTGCTTTTGCCTTTCAATTCAGCAGGAAGCTCTTCCGTTTTTACGTCCGACATGAAGTTTACATCCTTTTCAGCGCGGTCTACCAAATCCCAATGATCGTTTTTATAGGCATTTTTCTTAGATTTTGCGACCGTTCTTTCCACGGCGTTGGAAACCGACTGCACTTCGGCATTTTTATCCTGAAGCATCTGTTTGGCTTTAAATTCCGAACCGTGACTTCCGTAATAAATGTAGGTGTCATTCAGTTTGGTGTTGCATTCCGAAATTCTGACATCATAGGGAGTTTCTATATAAATAACTTTCTGGTCGCTGTCAATATTGAAATACTTTCCATCGCCCAAAGAAGCGCCGTTTTGCCAGAAAGTCTGTATTCCTTCGTCTCTGTTTCCACAGAAAATAGTATTGGTGTAAATATTCTTTCTCTTCGCATTCGGAATCACTTCTTTATAGCTAATCCTTCCCTGATCGAAAGGTTCATTTCCTGCAATATAGATCAGTTTCATACTTTGGGCATTGTCATCCCATTTCAGATTTATTGATGCGTCGCGGATTACAGCACCGCAATATTCACTTCCGCCGTTGGTTCTCAAAGCAAACAGTTTTTCGGAAACCAGATCCAGATCCTGAGTGAGCGGAGTCACCTGTCGGATGTAATTTTCGTCTTTTAAACCGTCATTTCCATATTCATAGAGCGCAATTTCCACTTGAGGCGCTTTTCCGTTGTATTTTAGGGTAGTTAAAGTATTCACGATATTCCAAAGTCGGGATTTTGCCTGGTCGATCAGTCCGTCCATACTGTTGGAAGTATCCAGAAGCAGCGCAACCTGAATTTTATTTTCTTTGATACTCATTTCGGAAGATGAATTGATATTCTGAACCATTGTTCTCTGAACGGCGGGTTCTTTACACTCAAATTTCGAATTTTGTGCGCTTAATAAAGCGGCGGTTCCTGCTGCTAATGTTAAAATTTTAAAAGCTGTCATGATTTTGTGTTTTAAAGGATTTCGTATTTTGTTTTAATGCTGTATTTCAGCTTAATATTATCAATATTTTCAAAAGAATAATCTACATTAGAATTTGCTGCTTCAAGCTGGATATTGGATACTTTTGCTCTGAAGTTCATCGGCATGATCAAATCACTGGTATAGTCTTCAATTTCTACGATCTCAAGCGGAGTTCCGGTTCTCTTGCCCATACTTTCCAGAAGATAGTCTGCTTTTTCCTTTGCCGCTTTCAAGGCATTAATTTTTACGGTTTTTCTGAAATCTGTGATTTTTGTGTTTTTAATTTCCGCAATGTTGATGTTGTTAACCCACTTCTGGTTCAGGTTTTCAAAAAGATTGCCCATATCGGTCTTCTTTGTTACTTTAAACTGAAGATTCTTAGTGAAAATTTTCGTTTTGGAATAAATATTCTGGTACATCGATTTGAATTTGATGTCTTCGTTTTTTACTCCGTTGTTTTTAAGGATTTCAAAAAGCTGTTTTTCGTTCTCGGCAAGCTGATTTTTGTTATCTCCTTTAATTCCTACATTAAAAATAATTTCATCCGGTTCCACTTCCATTTCTGCAATTCCGGTTACTTCAATGAAATTTTTCTTTGTTTCCTGTGCGTTGATCAGACCTCCTATCAGAAATAATCCGATCAGTAAAAAATGTCTCAGTTTCATAATTTTATTTTTTTAATTTTAAACTTCTATAGTAAAATTACATTGATTTAAAACTGAAAATCGGGAGACTTGGTGAAATGAAGGTTTGGCTTGGTGAAATCAAAAAAAAATTGGAAATGATGATTATTTTAATGCAATGTTCGCAAATATTTTCATTGAAATTATTGTGAGTATTCTTCGTGCGCAACGGCACTTCGTTCAGCAAATGATAGCTGAAAATAATGTTTTGTGATGAATAAAAAAAACAGTCCTGAAAAGAACTGTTTATCTGTTGGTGAGAATAATTGATTTTCCGCTTGGTGTGACCAGTTTTTTCACTTCGGAGAAAAGTGTGGTGCGGATGATGAGTTCATCATTTTTTTCTGAAATATTATACGGATCGGATGTTACATGTGCATCATCGATATCATGTTCAAAAAGCTTTGTAGAACCGGACTGATCTACCGAGTAAAAATCTACTTTGTAATCATTAAGTCCGGTCTGATAAAATTTGTAAACAATTTTTTCATTGAGATCGCTGGAAATGATCTTGGTTTCAATGAAATTGTTTTGTTCAAGAAACGAACAACTCTGCAAGAATAATACAGGTAAAAGAAAAAAGTAAAACTGTTTTTTCATAGTCATGTTTGGTTTTAGCAAAGGTATGTATTGCTAAATAGTTGACTGTTAACAGAATTTCAATTTTCATATTACAATTTTTTCATATAAGAGCTGATAAAGAATTGAAATTGCCCAAAAGATTTAATAATAAGATTTTGTGCGTTGTCCGGATGAATATTTTAAGGCGATATTATAAATTCTCTTCAGATCTTCATCGTTTTTATCGCAGAAAGACTGATAATAACTGATGATGTTTTGCATGGATTTTTTGCTATTTTCCATATTGGTTTGTGAAAAATCTTTTGCCGCTTTTTTGAGTGCTGTCGTCATTTTAGCAATCTGAAAATTTTTCTTTAATTCTCGTTGAGTTGTTTCCGTCATTTCATCATATTCTTTTTTTGAAGAAATATTTTTCACTTCATCATTCTTTTCATAAACCAGAGAAGCCGTGATTGAAGAATTTTCTAATTCATTTTTCTCAACTTCCATCAGGAAAATCTGGGTTTGTCCGCAATCTAAATTTTCAAGTTCTACTTCAATTTGATGATCAGAAATATATTTTGGCTGATAACCGTAAAATGTTTTAATTGTCATTCCTTCAGGAAGATTGATCGTTAGTTTCGGCTTTTTCCCGATACTGTATAAAAGGCTTTCCAATTCATCTTTAAAGGTCTTTTGAATATCTTCTTCAGCATCTCCGATAAAATAATTGGAGCCTCTTCCGTAAGTGGCGATTCTCCTTAACAGATCAAAATCCAGTTGTTGCCCGACTCCGATGGTACTGATGTCTATTCCTTTATCGTTAAATTCTTTCGACTGTTTCAAAATTGTTTCAGGATCTGTAATTCCGGAATTTGTCATTCCGTCGGTAAGAAGAATTACTTTGCTGTTGTAGTCTTTGGTATTGTGTTTTTGTGCTTCCGAATAGCCCATCATCATCCCCGAATGAATATTGGTGGAACCCGAAGGATAAATACTTTCAATAATGGCATCTAAATTTCCGGCAACATCTTTTATTTTTGATGATTTTAAAACAAGATTCGCAGTATCATCAAATTTTACAATGGAAATGAGATCTTCGGGTTTCAATCCTTTTACAAAAACTTTGAGTGCCGTTTTTACTTTTTCAAGTTTTCCGCCACCCATAGACCCGCTGTTATCAATGACCAGAGAAACATTTACTTTGTTTGAGTTTTCTCTAGCCGATACATTTTGCGTTGCGAGCCCGATTTGCAGTAAAAAATTGTCGTCCGAATTCAGAATTGTATTGTCATAATCAATGCTTAAAGCCACTTCATTTTTTTTCGGAATTTTAATCTGATGTTTGTGGTAATTCATAAAATCTTCTACAATAATCGTGTTTTCATTAAGAAATCCACTTTCATTTGCACTTGAAAGACCGTTGCTCACCGTATGGGAAACAGAGCCAGAAGAAACTCCTAACTGCGCTTTTGAGATATTGAAAAGAAATGTTGAAGAGAAAAGGTAAACTAATGTACTTCTGTTTAAAAAAGATAAATTTTTCATGATGATTAAATTTGAATTATGCCACAAACTTAGCCTCAGAAACCCCTCAGAAAATACGAAACTTGGTGGATGACGAATTTCACTTGGTGAATAATTTTTTGTACATTATATATATGTATATCTTTGTTTTATGAAAATGATCCGGCTTTTTGTCCTTTTTGTATTGATGTTTTTGGGAAATCTCCTGTTTTCCCAGAGCAGTAATGTTGTTCAGGAAGTTCAGACGCAAAGCAAAAGATTAAAAAAAGCGGTCGATACTAAGGACGAATCTTCACAGGCAGATTCTTATTATAACATTGGCGAATCGTTTTTCAACAACGGGAACTTTCAGAAAAGTGAAGAATATTACACCAAAGCAAAAAATATCTACGAAAAATTAAACGACAAACCAAATATTGAAAAGGCAAGCCGAAAACTGGCACAGTCTCAGGAAAAGCAGAACAAAATTTCTCCGGCAATCAGCAATTACAACAGAGCCGCAGAAGTAAGTTATTCTAAAAGCCGTGCCTTGAATTCCAATGACGTGACCAGACTTTCCGTCAATTCTGCGGAAGCTAAAGAAGAAGCGATCCAGAATAATATCCAGCTTAACGAAAAGGAAAAAGATAAAGGCGAACTGGCTGCGAATTACACACAAATGGCAGACATCAATATTCAGCAGAATGATATTCCGAAAGCGGAAGTAAATCTTACGAATGCCTATAAAATTTCTAAAAAAGAAGCACCGCAACAGGCATTGGAAATCAACCAGAAATTGACGGATTTTTACGTTGAAAATAAAAATTTCGACAAAGCAATTGAAGCAAAAAAGACCGTTTTAAAAGAAGATTTCGTTAAAGAAAATTCTAAAAAACAGGTAGAACAGATTCAGGAGCTTGCCGATATTTACATCAAAAAAAATGATCCGAAAGAGGCCATTGATCTGTTAAAAAAATCTTACGGAATTGCGCTTGAAAAAGGTCATACTTTGGAAGCACAGAAAAGTGTAAAAAAGCTCGACAGTTTGTATAACGTTTCCGAAAATACAGATGCTTCGGTAAAATTGTACCGTGATTTTCTCGGAAAACTGCCGGATCTGGTTTCAAAAGACAAAAGTCTGGTCGACGAAAAGATTCTGGAGGATACCGAACAGCGAATTGCTCAACTGGAAAAGGAAAAACAACTAAAAGATGAACTCATCCGCAAGAAAAATGTTTTCAACTACAGTTTGATTTTTGCATTGATTGTTCTGATTGGATTGATAATCTTCATTTTCAGAACCCTTAAAAAAGTTCAGATCAAGAATAAAAAAATCGCTTTGCAGTCGCTGCGCCGCGAAATGAATCCGCATTTTATTTTTAACAGCTTAAATTCTGTGAATCATTTTATTGCGACCAATAACGAACTGGAAGCCAACCAATATTTAACCAAATTTTCTAAATTAATGCGCGGCGTGATGGAAAATTCTACCAAAGATTTCATTCCTTTTCAGCAGGAGCTGGATCTGTTGCAGAATTATCTTGCTTTGGAAAAAACACGTTTTGCCGATAAATTCAATTATGAAATTCATGTAGATGAAAGTTTAAACACGCAAAGTCTCAAAGTTCCGGGAATGCTGGTGCAGCCATTTTTAGAAAACGCAATATGGCATGGTTTGCGTTACAGAACAACCAAAGGATTTTTGAACCTTAGTTTTGAAAAAGAAACCGAACAGCTCAAAATTATAATTGAAGACAACGGAATCGGGATTGAAGAAAGCAAAAAGCAGAAAACGGAACATCAGAAAGCCAGAAAAGGTCGCGGAATGAAAAACACCCTCGAAAGAATCGATCTGTTAAACGATCTTTATAAAAAAGAGATTTCCTGCACGGTGAAAGATAAAGAAAATAATTCAGGTGTTTTGGTTATTTTGAAATTAAATGTATTGTAACAACCCAATGAAGAGAAAAATTTTAGCTTTTGTATTTCTAATATCATCTTTCATGATGTTCGGACAGGAAATCAATTCTGCCCGTTTTGAAACTGTTGTTAAAGCACTGAAAATAAAGAAATCACAGATCAGAACAGAATTTTACGCAGAAAAGAAAATGCCGAATGAGAAAGATTCTTATATTGTTGTATTGCCTATTTTCGATGGACAGGAAGATGAAGGAATGTATACTGTAAGAAATTACATCCTGATTACAGACGAAAAAGGCAATATTAAAAATAAGTATTACGATCCTGAAGAAATTACTTCGGATGCGATTGGAATAAGCGGAATAACAATTGATACGGGTTTATATACAGTCAATAAAGACATCCGTGCTTTCGGAATCAGAGTCAGCTTTCGGGGACAAAGCCAGCCGAATCCTTATTCAACAGAAGAGCTTTCTCTTTTTTACAGGGAAAACGGAAGCCTGAAAAAAATTCTGAACAGATTCGAAGTGTATTCATACGGCGGAGAATGGGACACAAGATGTGCAGGAGAGTTTCATGAGACCACTTCCACAATAGATCTCGACAAAAAAACAACCGCTAATTTTACGGATCTTGTCATAAAAACTCAACATATAAAGAGAAGAACAAAACCGGTTAACGGAGATTGCAAAGACTTTGAAACCTCAAAAACAACCTACAAAACTTTAAAATTCTCCAACGGAAAATATCAATAGTTCTTTCCTGCAACCTAAAATCTGCCACCTAAAACCTAAAAAATATGAAAATAAAAGCCGTCATTGTTGATGATGAATTGATTGCAAGAGATGTTCTGAGGAATTATCTTACAAAATACTGTCCGCAGGTCGAAATTTTAGGGGAAGCGGAAAATATCAAAGAAGCCGTTCCGTTGATTGCCGAAAAACAGCCTCAACTGGTTTTTCTGGACGTTGAAATGCCTTTCGGAAATGCTTTTGATGTTTTGGAAGCGACCAAAGAATTTTCCTATGAAACGATTTTTATCACGGCATTTTCTCAATATTCTTTGCAGGCTCTTAATAAATCTGCGAGTTATTATATTTTAAAACCAATTGACATTCAGGAACTTATTTTAGCAGTTAATAAAGTGGCAGAAAGTCTGGAAAGCAAAGAAGAACTCAACCGGAATAAAATCCTCCTCGAAAATTTAAAATTAAAACCCGAAAAACAACAGTTGATTCTCCCGACTTTACAAGGCTTTGATGTTGTGAAAACGGAAGACATTGTGAGACTTCAGGCGGATGGAAATTTCACACAGGTGTATCTTACCGATGGTTCTAAAAAAATGGTCTGCCGTTTTTTAAAACATTTTGATGATCTGCTGGAAAATCCTTTTGTGAGGGTTCATCGTTCCCATATCATCAATACCGGTTTTGTGAAATCTTACCACAAAAGCGGAACCGTAACTCTTTCCGACCATACGGAAATTGAAGTTTCCGGAAGTTTCAAAGACAATTTCCTGAAAGTTTTCTCTTGATTTTTGGGCAGCTTAAAATTTCGATAAAAGCCTTTATTTTTCTCTCATTTAAGTCTTCCGCTCCCGCTTTTTTGTTTCACAAAAAGAGCTCCGTTCAAGTCGGGCTGCAAAGATTCAGCATTAAAACAAAAGTATTCAGATAAAATTGAAGATCTCATTTTTTATGATCTTAGTTTAAGTGAAATCGAAGAGTAGAGTTTAAAAATTAAAGTCATCCATTAAACTTTCAGGCATCATTTTTGAAGAATCCATTCTACTTAAAAATATCTTATAATGAAAACTTTTCAGAAAATAGCCATCCCTGTTTCTTTGGGTATTTTAGGATTATTTATTATCAATTCCTGTTCGGTAGGGATTCCCAAAGGAGCAACGGCTGTACAGAATTTTAAAGCCGATAAATATTTGGGAACATGGTATGAAATAGCCCGTTTCGATTACAAATTCGAGAAAAATATGGATAATGTAACGGCAACCTACTCTAAAAATCCAAACGGAACCATAAAAGTAGATAACAAAGGCTACAACTACGTTAAAAAAGAATGGAAAGAATCTATTGGTGAAGCACGATTCGTAGGAAAAGAAGATGAAGCACGCCTGAAAGTTTCTTTTTTTAAGCCGTTTTGGGCAGGATATAATGTAGTGGATATTGACGATAATTATCAGTACGCCCTGATCATGGGAAATAATCTGGAATATCTTTGGATTCTGTCCCGAACAAAAGAAATCCCTGAAAGCATCCGTCAGAGATTTTTAGAAAAAGCAAAAAATATAGGTTATAATACAGATAAATTAATCTGGGTTAAGCATAATTAATCTGAATTAAAATATCAGACAAAATAAAAATCGCTCCGAAAACAGAGCGATTTTTTATTTTAATGAATATGTTTTTCTGCGTGATAAGAACTTCTTACCAAAGGCGAACTTTCAACATGCCTGAATCCTAAACTTCTTGCAAAATCCCCAAATTCATCAAATTCTTCAGGAGTAATGAATTTCTTTACAGGAAGGTGTTTTTTTGTAGGCTGCAAATACTGTCCTAAAGTAATTACATCTACATTTGCATTTCTGATGTCTTCAATCGTCTGGAAAACCTCATCTTTAGTTTCTCCTAAACCAAGCATTACACCTGTTTTCGTTCTTCTCTGTCCTGCTTCTTTTAAATATCTTAAAACCTCAAGGCTTCTTTCATATTTTGCCTGAATTCTCACTTCTCTCGTCAGACGTTTTACCGTTTCCATATTGTGAGAAATTACTTCCGGAGCTACATCTACCAATCTGTCGATGTGTTTTGTGATCCCCTGAAAGTCCGGAATTAGAGTTTCCATCGTAGTTCCCGGAGAAATTCTTCTTACTGCATTTACGGTTTCTGCCCAGAGAATAGATCCCATATCTTTCAGATCATCACGGTCTACAGACGTTAAAACAGCGTGCTTGATCTTCATTAATTTAATAGAACGTGCCACTTTTTCAGGTTCGTCCCAGTTTACATCCATCGGTTTTCCGGTTTTTACCCCGCAAAATCCGCAGCTTCGAGTACAGATATTTCCAAGGATCATGAAAGTAGCTGTTCCTTCTCCCCAACATTCGCCCATATTCGGACAGCTTCCGCTCTGGCAAATGGTATTTAATTTATATTTATCAACCAAAGTTCTCAGTTCTCGGTAGTTTTTTCCGGTAGGAAGTTTTACACGAATCCATTTTGGTTTCTGAACGGTAGTATCCTGAACTAAATTCTCCATTTATTTCTCAAATTGAGGTTCAAAGTTAGTGATTTTTTTATCGAAACAATCAAAGACGCGCATTGATGAAACACATAATTTCGTAATTTTAGAGTACAAAATATTTTATGAAGACTACATTCTGCATTGCAGCCCTTATTTTCAGCACATTCTGTTTTGCGCAGAAAGAGTTTCAGCCAAAAAATTCTAAAATCAATGAAACTGTTGAGGGTGATCTTGACGGAGATAAAATCCCTGAAAAAGTAATAGTTTATGATATTCCGACCAACGACGATTCCGGAGACCTCCGCGAAATTCAGATTCTGAAGAAGGTAAATAATAAATGGACTGTTTTGGAGAAATCCCAAAAAGCAATTCTGGGCAGTAAAGACGGTGGAATGATGGGCGATCCGTATCAGGGAACCGAGATAAAAAACGGAATTCTGGAAATTAGCCATTACGGCGGAAGCAGTTGGAAATGGGGAGGTACAGACAAGTACAGATTTCAAAACGGTCATTTTGAACTGATAGGCTTTTTCTCTGAAAGCGGAAAACCTGAAGAATATTGGACAACAGTAGATTTTAATCTTTCCACAGGTAAGATCATTTATGAAAAGGAAGTCGTTAACAAAAAAGAATACGGAAATTCGAAGAAAGAAGTTTTCATTAAAAAAGGAATGAAAATCAATCTGCAAAACAGAAATCAGGAAAAAAGAAGAGAAATTCTGATTCCCAAAACAAAGGAAAAGATTTACATCTGATGATATTAAAGTAAAAAAGCACCTCTTTGCAGAAGTGCTTTTTTAATAAACTTGTTTAAACTTTTTTACCACAAAAGAAGCAAAAGACTTAAACACTTTAGTTTCTTAAGTTTAATCATTCAATGAAAAAAAGAGAACATAAATTTTAAAAAATCAAAGATTTTTTCTCTTTGCAGACATTTGAAATACTTTACATAAATCCAATAAAGTCTTTTTGTCTCTTTTGAGGTTAAATTTAAAGCTAGTTAAACAACTTCAATATAATTTTCAAAGGTTATTTAAAATCTTCAATGGATTTGTTAATCGCATCGATTTGCTTATTGATGCTTGCTGCATTTTGAGGATTCTGTTTCAGAAGTTCCATTTTTTTGGCAAGACCGTCTTTCAGCATTTGGGAGATCATCATTTTCGCCTGAGGATTGTTTCCAATCTGTCCTTTTGCCTGATTCAGCATTTTGGTGATGCTTTCTGTCGCTTTCAGATTATCAGAACTCATGATCCAGTTGTAGCCTTCTTCCGCACTTTTTCCCAATTCAGGATTCTGGAATTTAAGGAATGGATAAAATGCTGCCATCTGCGCAATGTTCGGCATTTGTGAAGTTACTTTATTTTTAACGATAATTGGTAACAGCTTACTCAATAAATTTTCAGGAGCGCCTTCCAGATCAATCTTATCGGCTAAAGTACTTGCTCTTGCCGGATCGATTTCAACAATAGCACTCACCGAGCTTCCTTTTACCGCGTTTGAAACGGCATTAACTCCTTTTTCGAAAACCGGAAGGTATTTTTTATCCTTCGTTTTTGCCAAAGCCGAAATCGCTGCAGCCTGTACTAAAGTTTTAGGATCATTGGAAGCTAATTTTTCTACTTCTGCTCCCATCGCTTTAAATTGCTCAGGATTTGATAAATCCATTAACTGCAAAGCTTTTATTCTCGTTCTGAAGAACGGATCTTTAAGAGCGGCTGCCAATAATTTTGTAGCAGCCGGATTTTTTCCCACCTGATCTTTAATTCCGCTCAGCGCAAGATATCTGCTTTTAAATTCTTTTGATCCCGCATACTGCATTGCATATTGCTCCGGTGTTTTGGTATCCGTAATGTCTGCCACCAAAATTCCGTCGGCATTAATATTTACCAGATCTGCATTTTTAGAAACATCAAAATTGAAGGTGTTTTTTGCTTCTGCATTTATCCAAACATTATATCTTTTCGGTTTTCCGTTATCATACACATCGATTGCCAGAGGAAACTGGAACGGCTGTTCCTGTGTCTGTTCTATGGTTACGGCAATTTGTTTTTTAACTGGTTCGAACGTGTAAGAATATTTAATTTTAGGATTTCCGTGCCCAAAATACCACTGATTGAAGAACCAGTTCAGATCTCTTCCCGAAACTTTTTCGAAAGATAATCTTAATTGATGTGCTTCTCCGTTTTGATATTCGTAGGTCTTCAGATAATCGTTCATTCCTGCGAAGAAAGCATCATCTCCCAGATAATTTCTCAACATATGAAGAATTCCGCCTCCTTTCTGGTACGTTACCAAATCGAAAACATCTTCACGGGAATCATAATTGAAGCGGACGAGATCTTTATCAAAATTTCCCGGCGTTGTAAGGTACATATTGACATCTTTCATCTGGTGATAATCTGCCTGATCTTTTCCGTATTTGTATTCGTTCCAAAGGTATTCGGAATAATTGGCGAAAGATTCGTTTACCGTAAGATTGCTCCAGCTTTCTGCCGTTACGAGATCCCCGAACCATTGGTGAAACAATTCGTGGGCAATGGTATCTTCCCATGTATTTTCGTCGATGAGCTGTCCCGGTTTCTGTAAAATATCACTTCCGTGTAAAGTTGCCGTAGTATTTTCCATCGCTCCGCTCACATAATCTCTTCCGGAAATCTGAGCGTATTTTGACCATGGGAAATCGTAGCCTAACTTTTTAGAGAAAAACTCGATCATTTCCGGTGTGTTTCCGTAGATCTGTTTTGCATACGGTTCGTATTCTTTCTCAATATAATAATCAACTGCTATATTTCTCCATTTATCCTTCACAATAGCGTACTCTCCTACTCCCATGAAGAAAAGATAGGTGGAATGTCTTTTATCCATCACCCAATGATCGGTTCTTAAACCGTTTGCTTCTTTTTGGGAATCTTTCAGCAATCCGTTGGAAAGGGTTACGTATTTATCAGGAACCGTCATGTAAATTTCCTGTGTTGTTTTCTGGTTGGATTTATCTATGGTCGGGAACCAGGCTGAAGAAGATTCCGTTTCACCCTGCGTCCAGATCTGCGTTGGTTTATCCGGATCTGTTCCCTGTGCATTAATGAAATACAGACCTTTTGCATCACTAATTGCCATGCTTCCCTCCTGCTTTACTTCATTCGGACGTGCTGTATATTTGATGTAAACTGTGTAATCCTGATTTTTCTGATAGGTTTTGTCTAAAGTAATTTTTAAAACATCATCCTTATAATCATATTTTAAAGGAGATTTTTTTCCATTGATATCCAACGCTACTTCATGGATCAGCATTCCTTTTGCATCAAGCGTCAGTTCGTTGGTCGGATAGAAAAAAGGTGCGGCTGTAAGCCATTCTTCCCCGTTCATCTGTTCTTTCTGATAATCGAAATTTACTTTAAGCTTCGTGTGTTTCAGCTCCGTTACTTTGGTATGAGTGGCTCTGTATACTTTTTCTCTTCCCGAAGTTTCGGTTTGTGCGGCTGCATTTGCGGAAAATAAAATTCCGCCCAGTAAAGCAATCGATAAAATGGCTTTTTTCATTATTTCTTTCTTAAATTATTTTTTAGTTAAAATATCAAAAATATCGTTTACCAATGTTTCGTAATCTCCTTTTTTGAACTGTTCTTTGGTTTTGGCAAATGCCTTTTTCAGCTCACTTTCCGGATTTTCGTCGTCGATAATTTCTATAGATTCTACGCCTTTCATCTGAAGAATTGCATTTTTAAGTGCTTCAAGATCGGCAGTTTCTTCAGTGTTTATTTTTAAATATTTCATTGTTTTATTCTTTTGTAAACGTATTTTTTGTTCCTCCCTGAATAATGACAAACTGTTTTTTTGCCGGATAGAAATCGATCACAATTCCTGCCATATCAAATTTAAAGCTTGTCTCGGAAATTGCTTCTAAAGGGAATGCACTTTGTCCTGTTGCCTGAGCCATCAGTTTTTTATCTTCGATAAAAATGGTAATCTTTAAAGGAACATCTTTGCTTGAATAAGTTCCTGTAAATTTCTGAAGATCATTCTCGGAAATTTCATAGGTTTTGAAATTGGGCATTTGGAAATCTTTTCCCATGGCTGTTTCAATCATTTTAATGGAAATGTCATTGGTATCCATTTCCGACTGATTGGTGCTGAAAGCGGTGGCAATTTTCAGATCCGGAAAATAAAATAATGCGGAACTGAAGTTGTCTATTCCTCCGGTATGACCAAATCCCGAATATTTGTCGAAAGGAACTTTCACCAAGCCATATCCGTAATCATCCACAAAAGTTTTCATTTTTTCAAGGCTGGATTTCTTCACTAATTTTCCGTTTTCAAGACCAAGAATGAAAGTGAGGAGATCTCTTGGAGTAGAGATGATATTTCCTGCACCGATCGGAATACTCATATCTGTTTCGGATGAAGCCACATATTTTCCGTCGATGTATTGATACGCTTTTGCCTGATCTTTCGATGGATCTATTTTTCCTCCAACTTCTGTAAGCGTTAATTTTAAAGGTTTTGTAATTTTATCTTTCAGCAAAACAGCATACGGTTTTTTGTAAATTTTTTCGAGAATAAAACCGAGCAGAATGTAATTGGAATTGCTGTATTCGTGTTTTGAACCGGGTTCAAAATCGCTTTTGTATTTTTTTATAATGCTGATTAAGCTGCTTTCTGTTTGAGGTTTGGTGTTGTACTGCCAAAATTCTGCTTCACTGGTCAGATTATGAATTCCTGTTCTGTGCTGCAGTAAATTTTCGATGGAAATATTTTCGGCATTTGGGATCTCAGGATAAAATTCAGAAAGTTTCTGATCTAAGGAAATCTTTTTTTCCTCAAAAGCTTTCATAATTAAAACGGCAGTAAATGTTTTACTGATTGATCCGATCCTGTATTGTGTATTGACATTTGCTTTCTGATTTTTCTCCACGTCTGCAAATCCGACAACTTTTATAAATGTAGGACGATCGTTTTCGGCAAAGGCAAAGCTCCCCATCACTTTATGATGTACATACAAAGAATCTATGTAAGCGGCTAATTTTTGCTTCACATTAGCCTGAGAAAATGCAGTCGTTGAAAGACTGATGACAGACAGGAAAAGTAACTTTTTCAACATACTTTTGAGATTTGCTGAATGAGTTGAAAAATTTCAGGAGATGTTACAAAAAAAGTGAAGTTTTCGGCTTCACTTTATTCTTTATTTACTGAGAAAATATTTTAGTCTTACTGGATTTTGCCTGCAATGCCAGAATAATTTAATAACTATTTCATCTGCTTTAATTTCATACATCATCTTAATCTGATTCCTGCCGATAAGGATATACTTTATATCAGGAAAATTTTCTAAAGATGGATGTTTTACAATATTATCCATCATTGTCTGCCTGAATTTTTTAATATCGTTTTCTAAAACGGCAATTTCTTTTGCAGTCCATTTGGCATTTAGAAAATCAATAATTTCAATCAACGATATTCTCGCTGTTTCTGAAATTGTTATTTTCATTTTTTATGAAAAATTTCATTTAATAAATCATCTGTCAATTCCTGAGTTTTCCCGTTTTTATAATCATTCTCACTTTGCTCCATAACTTTTGCAAAATATTCGGAACTTTCAATTTCTTCCCGGGAATAGGTTTTATGATCTTCTGAAACTTCAATATGGGTAATACCTTTTATCTGCGACAAAAGTTTTTTAATGAAAGCCACATCTGCATATTCGTCTAAACTGATTTTAATTTCCATACATTTTGAATTTAGATCAAAGTTAATGAAATTATGGCAACATTTTAAATTGCAACAGGCGCTTTAATTCCCGGATGCGGATCATAATTTTCCAGCGTAAAATCTTCAAAATCGAAACTGAAAATATCTTTAATTTCAGGATTCAACTTCATGGTTGGAAGCGGTCTGGGTTCTCTGGAAAGCTGTTTTTTAACCTGTTCAAAATGGTTGTTATAAATATGAACATCTCCAAAACTGTGAACATAATCTCCAACTTCCAGATCGCAAACCTGCGCCACCATCATCAGCAATAACGCATAGCTTGCAATGTTAAAGGGAACCCCCAGAAAAACATCGGCACTTCTCTGGTACAACTGAAGCGAAAGTTTTCCATCTGCCACATAAAACTGGAATAAGGCATGACAAGGCGCTAAAGCCATGTTCGGGATTTCGGCAACATTCCATGCGGAAACGATAAGTCTTCTGGAATCCGGATTTTTTTTGATCTGATCAATAACATCGGTAATCTGATCCACGATTTTTCCATCTGCTCCGTTCCAGCTTCTCCACTGCGCTCCGTAAACCGGTCCAAGATCTCCATTTTCATCTGCCCATTCGTCCCAGATTGAAACTCCGTTGTCCTTCAGATATTTGATGTTCGTGTCTCCTTTCAGAAACCAAAGCAGTTCATAAATAATGGATTTCAAATGCACTTTTTTGGTGGTTACCAAAGGAAAACCTTCAGACAGATCATATCTTAACTGATAACCGAAAACACTCCTCGTTCCGGTTCCGGTTCTGTCGGTCTTATCGGTTCCGTTGTCTAAAATATGCTGTAAAAGGTCTAGGTAATTTTGCATGTTGAAGGATTATTTTGAGGTTCAAATTTAGAAAAATCTTACCGATTTTCTGTTATCATAAGTTAGGAAAAAAGTAGTAATGACTGTACACAGATTTCATGATTCAAATAAATCTCACCATACTTTTACAATTTTCTGACCGACATTATTAACAGAAAAATTCTGGTTTTCAGTTAGTCCGTACATTGCTTTTGCCAGCGGTGATTCTGCCGAAACCGTCATTATTTTCTGTTGGTCTACTATTATTTCTCCCGCCGATGCAGAAATGTAGAAAAGACCTTTATCTGTTTTTACCAAAGCTCCGTTTTGCACCTTTGATGATGGATCTGATGATATTTTCTGAATGATGGATTGCTGATTTAAAGATTCATTAAGTTGTCTTTGTAGATTATTGATTTCCTGCTGAAGCATCTCGCGTCCGGTTTCATATTTATCGCCCATTGAACTTTTGGTGTCGTTATTTGAAGCGCGTGTTTCTTCGATCAGTTTTTCAAATTTCTGAATTTTTTCAGCAATTCTGCTTTTTACCGCTTCTAATATTTTTGATTTTTCCATCTACAGAATTTCATTTTATATTTTAAACTTGTTTAAACTAATTTCAGAATTAACCGCAAAAGGGACAAAAGATAATGTTAAAGCGAATTTCCAGAATAATCAAAGCACTCAAAAGAATAAAAATCAAAGATTTTAAAAAACTATGGTGAGCTTTTTCATTGATAATGATCAACTTTAAATAAAAATTAGTAGATCTTTTGTGGCTTTTGCGGTTAAATAAAAGTTTAAACAGACTTTTTATCTCCTAACATATCTTAAACAAATAAAACGAAGTAAATTAAGTTTAAAACATGCTCATTAAAGTTAAATCTCCGCCCAAGAAGCGGAGATTTTACAGGAATCTATTTTTCAAAAACCGCATAATCTCCGGGTTTGAAATTAAAATCTTTTCCGCTGCTAAAGTCGCGTTTTGTCTTTTCAAAAACATTTTTAAAGTTTCCTGAAAGATGTTCGTCTTCAATAGAGAAATTTACAGGATCTTTGGACATATTGAGAACCACTAAAACTTCATTGTTTCCGTTTTTCCTTATATATGCTAAAATTTTGTCGTTAGCGGTTGTGTTGAGAAGATACGTGGTAACATTAGAATCGCCTCCTCTTAATGCAGGATTTGAAGATTTCAGGTTGAGAAGGGTCTTATAAAAATCTGCGTTCTGATACACGTTGCTCCATTTGATGACATCTTTTTCAAAAAATTCCAGACGTTTCATGTTGGGTAATTCCTGACCTGAATATAACAACGGAACGCCATTCCAGGTTGCAGAGAATACAGCCATCGGTTTTGTGATCACTCCATATTTTTCATATTCTGTTCCGTTCCATGAGTTTTCGTCGTGATTGGTTGTAAACCACGCTCTCATCGAATTGTCTCCAATTGCAGAGTATTTTCTCAGAAGATCCGTAAGTTCTGAAAGCGGTTCATTTTTTTTGTAATAATCTGCAGATTTGTGCATCCATTTCCATGAGTAGCTTGCATCAAAAACTTTTCCGTATTCCGGACTTTCGAGTTCATCGAATTCTCCAAGCCAGAAAAGGGGTTTTATTTTTTCTACTTCAGGACGCGCCTGCTGCCAGAAATCTACTTCAACCCAGGAAGCAAGATCGCAACGGAAGCCATCAATATTGGTTTCTTTCACCCAGTATTTCATGGCATCAATCATTGCCAGACGCATTTCCGGATTTTTGTAATCCAGTTCTATAATGTCATCCATTCCGGAAGCGATATGAAATTTTCCGTCCAGATCTTTCAGGTAAAATTCGGGATGGGTTTTTGTCCAGATATGATCCCAGCCTGTATGGTTCGCAACCCAGTCTATGATTACTTTAAAGCCTAATCGGTGCGCTTCGTTCACCATGTGTTTGAAATCATTCAGTGTGCCGAATTCGGGATTAATGGAGGTGTAATCCGATGCGGCATAAGGACTTCCCAGACTTCCTTTTTTATTTTGCTGTGCAATCGGAGTGATTGGCATGAACCAAAGTGTTTTTACGCCCATTGATTTGAGTCTCGGCATTTCTTTTTCAAATGCTCTGAAGGTTCCTTCTTTTGTATATTGTCTTACGTTTACTTCGTAAATGTTGGTAGTGTGTTTCCAGTCCTTAGGTAAATCCATCATGTTTTTTGCAGCTTTTTGCGTGGTACAGGAAACGATTCCCAAACCTATCGCAGCGATTAAAATTAATTTTTTCATTAATTCTCTTTTAACAAAAATAGGGATTGTGATCGGAAAAAAGGAAATCTGAGTCTCTATTTTTGTACAGAAAATGAAATTAAAGTATGCAATAAGCTGTATTCTGACCTATTTTGATCGAAAGCCCGAAATCCTAGCCGTGATTGAGCGGCATGTCTGAGCTCTTTTCGTTTTTTTCGGCGCGGCAGCGAAGCTGCCGCGAGATTACATCAATCAGTTATAAAAAAATGTAACCCCTAACTAAAGTTAAGTATATATGAATAAGAAGAAAATTTTGATTTTTGATGATGATAAAACTATTTTAGAAGTCAT
>NZ_JBBCWG010000026.1:0-27407 GCF_037146035.1 Chryseobacterium sp. MMO-72 | reverse complement strand
GACGCATTGCCCATCAACACGACATCCAAAGGCATCAGTTCCGCTTAAACATGGAGTAAGCCCTCTGGAGTTACAAAACTTTGTATGTTCTTGTGTATATCCTCCTTTTACAGATTTTAGATTTTCTCTTGAAAGTTTTTTTAGATTTTTCATTTTTAATTATTAGTTAAGATTAATAACAATATCTATTACAATAGCGAATGCAAAATCCTCCAGAGTCAGGATCATTTGTACATTCAGATTGCGAGATATAGCACTTTACAGAAGCAGCCTGTCCTTCAGCGCATTCTTTAGTAATTCCTCCTTTTACAGATTTCAAATTTTCTCTTGAAAGTTTTTTTAGATTTTTCATAGTATTAATAATTTGTAGATTTCCTACTCTTTTTAAGCTTTTCGGATTCCGCTTTAAATTTTTCCTAAATTAGTGAATTTTGTATTACGAAAATTAATTATTAATTATATTTCTTCGTCTTCAGATAATTCATCAATAAAATAGTAAATATCTTCACGATCATATTTATCTGG
Organism: Chryseobacterium sp. MMO-72; assembly: GCF_037146035.1. Taxonomy (NCBI): domain Bacteria; kingdom Pseudomonadati; phylum Bacteroidota; class Flavobacteriia; order Flavobacteriales; family Weeksellaceae; genus Chryseobacterium; species Chryseobacterium sp. MMO-72. The sequence goes on along the minus strand of NZ_JBBCWG010000026.1, from coordinate 26,882 downwards.
GAACTGATAGCCGTTGATCAAAATGATTGGTGTAAAATTTAATCCTGCATTTCTGTTTTCTTCAGACATTTCTACAAGCGGAGTCAGGTCTTCCTGAGTAGAAGTAATTCCTGCTTTTTGTCTTACTTTGTTTTCATCTTTATTTTCAAACCAATATTCTATAAGATGCAGAAACTCCTGTGATGATTTGTTTCTGTAGGTATACATGAAATCTGAAATCAGATTGGTGAATTTCTCATTCTTTTTATCCGGAGAATAATTAAATCTCATCTGTACAGAAATATCATTTGGATATTTTGTAAGTAAATTCTCTACAATTTTGTGAGCATCTTTACAAAATCCGCAATATGGATTTGAAACAATCGATAAGTGCAGTTTGGCATCTTTACTTCCTACAAAAAATGTTTCATTATCAGAAAATGTTACTTTTTCGTTTTCTAAAAGTTCTCTTTTGAAAAGTTCATAATTTCTTTTAAATCTTAAATTTTTTGCGTTTGATTTTTGTAGTGTTTCTTTTTCTTCAAGCGTGTTGTTCAGGTATAACACCATTGAAAACACAGCAATCCACAAAATAATACCAAGCAAAGCTGTTTTCAGATCAAAAGATATAAGCGGAAAAAGTAAAACACTGATTAAAATCTGAGCTGTTAAAACAGAAATAATTAAAAGACATACACGGCAGAAAGTTTTTTCAACAAAGCCCTGAACATACAATGAATAGCCGATTGCAATAACAGAAGCAAATGTAAAACCTTTAATAAGAAGTGAAGTTACAGGAAGAAATAATCCTAAAATGGTAAGACCAACAAAATAGATCAGGGAAAAATCTGAAAACTTAAGCCCTAAAATACTTGTTTTATCCTGAGTAATGATTTTGTTGCATGAATTTACAGCCTGATTTCCTGCGGTATCGCCACAAATACTTCCGATAACGGTAGAAGTATTTCCAAATTTCTGGTTAAAAAGCTCTAAAGAAATATAAACTCCAACCAGCGATAAAACGTTGAACACTGCTTCATACCATGCTAAATTAATTGCGGAATAAATTAGAACGACCGCAAAAATAACATAAATAAAAGGTTTATAACTCGTCACGGTTTTTTGCTCCACTTTATCTTTTTCAAAAAGTAAAACAAAATCTGTCGATTTTTTGTGCAGTTCTTCTTTATTTAACGTCTTTGCTTTATCTGAGTAAATAGAATATTGTGTGCCGTTTTTTTTAACGAGCGAAAACGAATTATCTACTATCGTAATAAACTCTTCAGGAAGTTCATCCCAATATTCTTTATCTAATTCGTAAGCATCATTACGTACGCCCATGAAATTTAACGTATCGCTGAAAGCCAGAGCAGAAGGATAATTTGGGTGTGAGTTGAACTGAAAAAGGAACTCCTGTTTGTCGAGTTTTAGATAGTTAATGAGTTTGTCCAATAGCATATTAATATTTTTCATTAAAAATAAGCAGATGTTTGAAAAAAACAAATACTTTTTTCATTTTAACGTGATTTATGTTTATTTTATTGCTTGTGAGTATATTATATTCGATTTTATAATGAATTTGAATCTTTTTACTTCTTATCATTGATAAAATCCAGCAAATCTTTCTCTGAGGATAGACCGACTGTAGACCTTAAAATCTTAGAATTGTTATCAAGAAGAACAGTATATGGAATCGCACCATTTAATCTGAAATGCATCTGAATTTTTTCATAGTTTGGATCTTTTCTATTGATGATGAATTGCTTCCAATCCATTTTTTCTTCATCACTTTGTACAGAAACAATAAGTATACTCATTATTTATAATAAAAATTATCAAGAATTGTTTTAAATTGTAATTCACTTTCTTTATTTGCAAAAGAAGCAATCTCTGAACATGGATAATATAATATAAAATCAGAGTTTGGTTTATTTAATATTTTTTTTGCCTTTTGTATATAGTTTAATAGCTCAACTTTTTCAGTTGATAAAAATTCTTCTTTTAGAAAGTAAGTTTCTTTTTTATACAATATTATTGGCACTAAATCAAAACTGTTAATTGTGAAGAATAAATCTTTTTCAAGATTAAAATTTTGCTTCTGATAATTAAAATAACTGTTTTCTCTCTTTGATTGATAACTGTGTCTCAGTAACACACTATAAGTAGGCAAAAATGAAAAAATTGTATCATTAGTAATATTAAGACCTACATTATCTTCTGTTATACCTTTATATTCTTTGTCTAATTTGAATAGAACTTTATCAATATTAGCAGTAAAATCATATATGTCAGGTATATTTTTTTCTTTTAATTGAACAAATTCTCCTTGATCAATATTTACTAACGAATCAATTTTCTTTTTTAATTTAACATTGATATTGTTTTTAATATTTAATTTTAAAATTTTTTTCCAATGATTTGTTTTCTTTAGTTCTTCAAATTTTTTTTGATTAAAAAAATTTATTTCAGCTCCCTTAGACAGAAATAATTTGGCCCATAAAAAAACTTGTTCCCAATTTTTTTCTTTATTTGCACAAATCAATGCGTTATATATATCTTTTCCATAAAGATTGTTAAATTCAGAACTTAGGTTATTATATTCTATTAAAGCTAAAGCATAGTCTTTTTCTAATATGGAATTTTCTGCTCGGTTTACATGTGTGTTATATTTTAAATTTCCTTGTGCAATTAATTTGGGAATTAATAATAGTAGGGCAATTACTAAAAAGATTTTTTTTAATATAATATTTTTCATGATTTTAAAAGTGACCGCCTGATAGAGGCGGTCGTTATTAGATTTCAAAATTAATTAAAGTCTGATGAGGGCGGACAGCTTTCTTCCCATTCAGTCATGGTTACTTTAAATCCTGTATATGTTGTCATTCCGTTTCCATCTATAGAATCTGCACCTCCACCTGTACATTGATCACCTGCTTTTACAAAAGCCATTTTCGAAGTTGAAAGACTTTTTTCAACTAATTTTTCTAATTTTTTCATAATAAGAGTGTTTTACTTTTAATTGAATACTTATTTTTTGCCATACAATCCATGACATAGGGTTTTACTGATCAGTTTTCATCTATATCTGTACATATATATAAATGAGTTTTTTTAAGCGCTTTATCAATATTGATTTTTCAAAGCTATGAAAAAGTATCTCACGATTAATGGATAAAAATTGCAATTTTCATGCAATTTTTTTTGCAGATTTTGCGTTTGATTTTTTATAAATTTGCAAAATAAACACAGAGGGATGATACAACAAAAACTAAAAGACCTTAGAAAACAAAGAAAACTATCTCAACAAACCATAGCAAAAATATTATCTACAGATCCTTCCAGCTATTCGCGTAAAGAAAATGGGAAATCGAAAATTTATGATGACGAATGGGAGAAACTGGCAAAAGCTCTGGATGTTTCTGTTGATGATATCAAAGAATCTGAGTTTTCAGAAATTGTTTTTAATGATAATTCAAGCTATAACGATGATTTTGGAAATCATAAGTCAAACTATAATATACTAAATTCTGTACTAAAAAACTTACAGGATTATATTTCTCTGCTTAAAAGAGATATAGAATTACTTAAAAAAGAAAATGAGATTTTAAAATCTCAGAAACAATTCAAAGATATTTTCTGATTGTATCTAGTCAAAAGTTGAGAAGCAAAAGATACTTCTCAATTTTTTTTATTTTGTGAATTGCTTTTTAAAGTGATAAAAGAAAGTGTTGTTAGTAAAATAACATCAGACACCATCTATTTTTAAGATCAAAAAGTTTAAATCTTGATTAATAAAGGAAAATTTAAAGAATATTAAGTTAAAATTTTGTGTGTTCTGTAGAAATTTATTCTGAATCCAAACAATTTTATATAAACTCATAAAAACTTAAAAATTCATAAAGTTTTCATAAAGTTTTTAAAAAAAGTAAAATTACTTTTGTATTTCTGAAAAATATCGTACTTTTACATCGCCTTGAATGAGGGAACAAGTCAAGGTAATAAATTTTTTTTCATCATTTGTGTTTTTAGAATCGTATCGCCTGATACGATTCTTTTATTTTTCAGATTTCTTCATAATTCAGCAGAAGATCAATAAAATAGGAGTAGGTAACTGATCCTTCCTGTTGATTGCTTTTCAGGAAAAGATTATTTGTAAAGCCGAAAATGTCGTCCAGCAATCCCTGATGTTTTAAGACAAAAGCCTTTTCATAAGCTCTGTCTTTTTTCATGGAAGCAGAATAATTCTTCAGAACAGATTTTACAAATTCAGGATCTTTATCTGCTATAAAATTCAGCAGGCTTTTTAAAGTGAAATATTCTGTGCTGTACCGAAGATCTGTATTTTCCGAATGAATCCCGATAAGATATCCCACAAAATTTGCTTCCTGCTCTCTTGCGAAACCAAGCTGATGCGAACTTTCATGAGCAGAAGTAAAAGGAATTAAACTGGGAGGTAGTTGTGAGTTATATTGTGCTTCCGCAGTGAACGGATTGTAATATCCCAGAATTCCGGTAAAATTCATGATGTTTTTAAATAAACTCGGCTTAAATGAATTAATTTCACAAGCTCTTTTATCTGAAATGTTTTTCGGAAGCTTTGTCTGCTGATAAAGAATTTCTTCCTGAACCGCTTTTAAATCTTTTATGATAAATATTCCGTTTTTATCTTCGGAAGTGAGTTTTCGGGTTTCCTTACATAGCGCAAGATATTTTAACGAAAGTAATTTGGCTTTTTCAACAGTAGGTTCTTTCTTTCTGGGAAGTTTCTCAATAACGGGAGTCTGAAAGTACAGCATCCCCCAAAATATCTGGTAACAAAAATAGAAGATGTTTATGCTCACTAACATTTTTAATAAAGAAGAATTTCTGCGTTTCTTTTTAAATGATGTAATAATACAATACAAAAGAAAAATTCCCAGCAAAATATAAAGCACATCTCCAAAGGAAAAAGGTATCCACGAAAAGATAATCTGATGAACTGCTTTCTGGATTTCAAATAAATTTTCAAAAAAAGAAATCATGATTGCAGATTTCGAGAAGGCATAAAACAAAAGAAATTGGGCAAGTAATAAACCTGCCCAAAACCTTTTTTTATATCGTATTTCTGTTTTCTTAGTGACCACTTCCTTTCGTGATTTTGTCAAGATCAATTCCCTGAGATTTCAATATTCCGCTTACTCTTACTGCATAGAAAGCAAGATAAGCAAAACAGATTACACCTACAATATAGCTGAAGTGAATATTCGTCATATCAGCAACATACCCCTGAATGAAACTTACAATTCCTCCTCCCATAATCATCATGATCAGGAAGCCTGAACCTTGGTTGGTGTGTTTTCCAAGCCCATTGATTGCAAGAGCAAAAATACACGGCCAAAGCGTAGAGCAGAATAAACCTACACTTGTAAAAGCGTATACGGAAACCATTCCGGAAGTAAACATTCCTATAAGTAATGCAGTGATTCCTGCAACCGAGAAGATCAAAAGCATTCTTGCCGGATTTCCTTTACTCATAATATCGCAGATAATCATCGCAATAATAATCAATCCGTAAACATAGAAATGAGACAGATCGTGCTTTGCAATGGCATTTACCAATAAGAACACACCAAATGCAAGATAAGGAGCTAAAAATCGTAAGATTTTTTTGAAACCTGCACTTACATCAAAAGCTTCAACCGCACCTGTCCAACGACCAATCATCAAAGAAGCCCAATATAAAGAAATATAAGGTGCCACGTCTTTCGTTTCAAAATTTAAACTTTTTTCCATATAGGCAGGAAGGTTAGAAGCGGTAGAAACTTCTACGCCTACATAAACGAAAATAGCAATCATTCCTAAAATTAACTGAGGATATTGAAAAGCAGATTTTCTGTGGTCTCCTTTTACCATATCATCTTTAGTTTCTGTATTCGTAGGTGTTATAGCGGGAAGCGAAGAAAATTTAAGCATGATTGCAACCAAAACAAAAGCTACCCCCAGAATAAGATAAGGAACTTTTACACTTTCAACACTTACATCATTATTCGCTGCTGCTGCAGATCCGAAAATAGCAAAAGATACAATGAGTGGACCGATCGTTGTCCCGAGATTATTAATTCCTCCTGCCATTGTTAATCTTTGAGAACCTGTTTCAGAAGGTCCGACTTCAATCGCTAAAGGATTGGCTACAATCTGCTGTAGCGAAAAGCCTAATCCCACAATAAATAATCCGGAAATCATTAAAGGGAAAGAATGCGTATTAGCAGCCGGATAGAACAGTAAAGTTCCCGCGGCGGAAATAAGCAGTCCTACTATAAGACCGTTTTTATAACCAATTTTATTTACCAAATCCTGCTTTAATCCCGCAGAGATCAGCATATAAATTAAAGAGCCGACTGTATATGCCACATAGAAGCATATCTGTACAAGCATACTTTCGGTTTGAGATAAATTAAAGGCTTTTTGAAAAACCGGGATCAAAATGTCATTACTTGCCGCCACAAATCCCCAGAAAAAAAATACAGTAACCAATGGGATAAATTGTCCCCAATTAGTTTGTTTAGAATAATTTGACATATTTGTTGAAAATTTCTGAAAACAAATATATATTATTTCTATTAATTATAGTGTTGTAAGAGTGTTTTTTTTATTGTCTCAAAAGAAGATAATTTAAGATCTCTTGGTGAATCTGACGGATCTAAGACACCGTTATAATATACTTTTGCTTTTCCGGGATAACCTTTTGAATTGTCAAATGGGAAAATTTCCTTTAATCCGATGAAAGTAAAAACGACGATAGGAGAGTTGTGTTTTGAAGAAAGTGTAAATGCACCATCCTTGAATTCATCCAGAATAATAGAAGTATCATCCGGAACACCGCCTTCAGGAAAAATAACAATGCTGTTTCCTTCTTCCATTTTTTCGGCACATCTACGGTAGACATCGGCTCGGCTTCTTGCACTTTTACGGTCTACCATTACACAGATTCTTTTATATATAGTACCGAAAATCGGAATTTTTACCAGTTCTTTTTTTCCTACAAAACAAATAGGGTGATCTGCACATAAAATGCACATGAGCATAATATCCATAATTGAAGTGTGATTGGATATGAAAACGTACTGTTGATTTTTGTCCAGTTTCTGATCAGAAAGTCTTGTCAGATCATATCGAAGCCCCATCCCGAAAAAAATACAGTAACTCCACCACCGTACAAACCGGTAAGCATATTTATAATGCTTTTTATTAAATGATAAAATATAAACAGGAATTCCGAAAAGGATGGTGAAGACAAATGCTAAAATCAGCATCCAGAATCTCCAGAGGTAATTTAAAACTTTCGTCACAGCCTATCCGTTAAAGATTACTTTTTTCTTGATGGAATAATTTAAAACCGAAACCAGAAGAATAGCCGCAATTTTACTGATCATTTCCGGACTTAGCGTATAAATAATCAAATCTATATTATCCTTAAATATATAACTGTAGAAAATCTGGAAAAAACCGAGACTTAATAAAGTCGAAATAAAAGAAACCATCATAAAATACACAAATTCTTTTCTTTTGGAATGTTTTCCTCTTTCAAAAACAAACCAGATGCTCAGGAAATAATTGGTGATGATTCCGCAGCTTGTAGAGAAAATATTACTCAGCGGATAATGGATTCCGTGGAAATTGGTTTCGCGCGGAAAGAACTGAGGAAGGGAAGTGCTGAAGAGTTTAAAACTCCCGATTTCCACAACCGCACTGAGTCCTCCTGCAATGATGAAGAACAAAACCTGTTTCTGACGTAGTATTAAATCTCTCATCCGATTTTTATGATATGCAAATTTATAATTATATGTTAAACCGATAAAAAAAGATGTTAAATATTTTTTTAGATTCAAAATTATTTCTAAATTTAATTTTCAGAATGATGTAAGCCTGACCTGATAATAAATTCATTTTCAACTATTTGTGTTGATGGTTTTTTCTATCTTGTAATGCGCGATTAGAAGCATACGATCAAAAAATTTTACGACCACATTTTAACAATATTTGTATGAAACGTCAAAACAAATACAGAAAATTCCAGCTTCAGCAGCAAAATATTGAAGCTCTTGAAAGAGAAAATTCACGCTTCAAACGTGTCTATTCCGAGTATGAAAATATGTCTAATGAACTATGGAATCTTGAAAATGCAACAGACGAACCTGTTCCCGATGACTTCATCAATGCCATGATTCTTCAGACCTCTTATCTGGAAGATGAAATTGAGGACTGGCTGATCCAGTTTAACGATAAAAAGACAACAGACATAAAACAATAACAATGCATCTGAAAAAAAATTACTGAAAGAGAGCTTTACGGAATTAGTGAGCTCTCTTTTTTATTTCAGTTAGTCTTCGCAATGTCATGCTGAAATTGTCGAAGCATCCGCAAACCTACTTACTTTTCAATACCTCAATCTCCGCTTTCAGATCCTTGATCTGCTGTTCATAAACTTCAATTAATTTTTTTGAAATCTCAGAATATTCGTAATAAATATTATCATTGTCGACAGCTTGATAACCCGTTCCATTTTCACGTATTTCCTGGTTAAAATTTTTTTGCGAATCAGTTTCCAGCAAATCATTCAATGGAGTTTCCAAGATCTTAGAAATATCCACAAGCCTTTCAACGGTTAGTTTTGTCTCTCCGGTTTCTATTTTACGGTAGGCTGAAGTACTCAGATCCAGATCATGAGCCATGTTCTCATAAGAGAAACCTTTTTTACTGCGGATCTCCGCTATTTTTTTGATAATCTTTTCCATATTAGTACTGATCTTTTTCGTAAAAGTAATAATTTTTCCGTAAAAGTGAGTTGTACATCAAGGTATTTATTTTAATATTGCAAAAAAAATATTAAATCAAAACACGATGAAAAAATCTTATTTCCTGATGCTTATTGCATTGGTGTTATTCTTATCGGGTTGTCGTACGAAAGTACGAATGAAGAATCCTCTTTAGCTGATAATAGTAATAAATTTCAATTATCTTCCAAGAGAATTTCTTTGGATGAAAGCAAACATAAGCTACAGCTTCTTCCTGAAATTTCAGAAGCCAAAACTATGCTGAAATCTATGAAGTCTAATGTTTCGGGAAAAGTAATAGATTACGGAAACGGAACCTCCATTGATACTAATGATGTAATCTACATCGAAAACGGACCGAATTACCATACCTACACCTTTAATATCATCAGGGAAAATGCACCAGCAAATGCTCCGTTAGAAAATCTGGTATTAAGTCCTCTTTCAGATGGTACATACAGGGAAATTCTGGTTTCTTATTATATTACAGATCAGGAAAAAGAGATCCTGAGATCCGGCGGAACAGTTGATACCAAAAATAAAGTAACGTATCAGTCTTTAGAAACCGGGAGCTTCCAAAGCGGAATAACTTCCAAAACGCAGGATTGCCATCTGGAAATTAATTTTTACTATACCGAATGCAGTGAAAATCTTCACAGCCATGGAGAACAGTATCCTAAATGTAAAGCAGACCAGCCTTCGGAACTGGTATATGTTATTACAGAAGTATGTACCGATACTTCAGGAGGTTCTGATAATCCTTGGGATCCTAATTTCCCCGATCTTCCCGGTAGCGGAGGAAGTAATGAAGACGGAGGATCTTCTACTCCATGCAATGGAAACGGAGTTCTTACAGGACCACAGACTCCCGCTTCGGGAATTGGGTATGATTCCGGTGACGGATGTACAGGAATTCCTACTTCTCCGAATATATCCAGTACTTTTTCGTTATATATAAACAGCCTCCCTCTGAATTTAAAGGATTTACTGACCAATCCTATGAATACTGACTTCTACAATGGGTTGAGTAACTATTTTTATGCAAATAACGGAAGTAATGACGCTAAAAAAATTATTGCATGGGCTGCACAATTTAAAATTGATAATATTACAATAACTTGGCAGGAGTTTGAGCCTATGTTAATGTTCTCTCAAAAATTTTTACAAGAGAACCCTGATACCCTTGCACCTAATGAAATTTTTCAAAGAATAAAAGCTTTGGATAACGCTTTAACCTTAAATCCTAATTTATTATTGGATATCCCTTGTAATAAAATAGATGATTGGAAACCAATTGCGGATCATCAAATACCGCAAAGTGTTAAAAATAAATTAAAGGATATTAATTCAAAAACACATTGGTATCAGGATGATTTGATTATACAAAACTTAGATAATGCAAAAGGAAAATCATTAAATATGGATTTATTTTCAGTTAAAATATCTAAGATGCCTAATAAGCCAGGGACTAGTGAGAAATTTACACATAAGGAATTTTTTGACTATTTTAGATTACATCTAAATGATTTTGCGGAGAAATTTACACCTGTTGTTGATACAGATTTAGGAGTTAATGATACTGCACTTTGGAATTCTACAAATCCTTTAAATGCATTGATAAGTATATATATACCTGTAATTGTAGGACATAATAATGGGACTGTTATATGTTCTGGGGTAACAAGTAATACGTGGGTATTTACAACAATTACAAGTCCATGGGATAGTGAACATCCAGTATCAGGTAACAGATTTTTCAGTTACTACATCAATCCAGGTGATAATGCTATGTATATTTATACAAGAGGATTAGATAGAGTTAATTTACCTATCTTTAATAATCTATCGGTAGATAGTAATCCTGCTTTTAATGGAGCTGATGAACTTTGGTCTGGTATGCAGGCAAAAATAAAAAAATTTGTAAAAGACCATGGAGGTACAGAAAATGATGCTACAATAATTTCTCCTGAAATATACAGACCAGATTGGGTAAAAGTAAAAGATTACTTTAAAGGAAATAAACCATTAAGTTCATTAGGATGCAAATAAAAGAAATGCTAAAAGTTACTTTATTAACTATTTTAGTGGTATTATGGGTGGTAATTTGTAATATACATTTTATTTTAATAAGGAGTTTGATAGATCTTTTTATAAATGTTTATTGGCTTTTTTATATCCTAATAACTCATTTCTTTATATATATCTTTTTTTATTTAATGATTATTTTTTATTTATTTAAAAATAAAATTATTAGACTTAATTATATTTTTGTACTTTTTTTTACAATTGCCTTTTATTTATCAGCAGAGTTTTTTACTGCGAAAAATGAAAGAATTGATAGTATTATTAGATCAATTCTGATCATTTTGGGCTGTTCAAGTTTTATTTACTATTTTTTTAAAAAATGGATTTATGAAAAGAAATAGACTTCTATTTGTATCATTATTTCTTCTGCTTATGCCATTAATTTTAAAAAGCCAAGAGTTGGCTGTTTTTAATCAGGATACATTATGGGGATATAAAGATAGAATGGATAATATTATTATAAAGCCTCAATATCAATTTGCGAAAAAATTTGTGGATAATTATGCTGTCGTTTATAAAAATGATTCTGCAGGAATTATCGATAAAAAAAATAATGTAATTATTCCATTTATATACAATCTAATTCAATACATAGAAAATGATCATTTTTTGTTTGGATATCATACAAAATATTTTGGAGAATATAATATGGGAATAATAGATAAAAATTTAAAAATAATAATTCCAGGAAGCTTTTATTATATACAAAAAAATAAAAACCTCTATAAGGTTACTAAAAATGTCGACACAATTTTAAAGTCAAACGATTCAGGAGATTTGCGATCAGTAAAAAGTTTGTATGGTCTATTCAATCTTGATGGTAAAGAAATTATTCCATGTATATATGATCAAATATCCTATTTAAATGAAAATTTAATTGTTGTAGAAAAAAATAATTTATTTGCATTGTTCAATTACAACGGTATCCAAATAACCGATTTTATCTATATGGTTTTTGGAGATTTTCATGATGGTCTAGCAAAGGCTAGAATAGGTAATAAATTTGGATTTATTAATGAATTAGGTGAAATTGTAATTCCTATTAAATATGATTATTGCGAGGAATTTATCAATGGCTTATCAGTTGTTACAATAAATAAAAAATGGCTGGTTATAAATACAAAAGGAAAAGTAGTAATACAGCCAAACGATTCGTACGAAGAAGTTACAAAACATCTTAATAATATGAATTGAAAATTATCTACAAATTAATAAGCCGCAGGAAATTTTCTGCGGTTTTGTAAATAATAAATTATAAAAAGGTGTGAGCATAGTATTTTTACTTTTGGTTGTTGTAGCATTAATAATAATACTGGGTGTCGCCTTTTTCTTTTCGTCAATGTTAGCGATTTCCATTCGGGCATTTGTAATAGGAAATAAATCTCTTGGTTACTTTTTCCTTGGGCTATTTTTGCTATCCGTGTTAATTTTGGTCTATATAATGATGAATTAAGCAATGATGTAATATTAAATTATGGAGATATATGGTAAAGTCTTTCTCTACTTCTTGATGAAAATACTTTTTATACAATAGAATCTTAAGCCACATTATAGAGTTGTGAGACTAACTCTTTTGTCAATCTAAAAATGATCAATTGAAATATTATTGTCATTTTTGTAAAAGATTATCTCAAGAATAAAAAACCAATAACTGCATTAGGATGTCATTAAAATTATATTTAGTAATTAATTCTTTTATTTTCGTAACAGTAGTATTACTATTTTCAATATTAATAAGTACATTAACATCTATTGTACAATCTGATTTTACTTTTTTATATTTATATGTATATCGTTGTATTAGTCACCTTTTTGAATCCTATTATCTATTTTGTGTATCATCTTTTTTTATCATATTTAATGTAGTAACATTTTATTTTGAAAAAATTAGAAATTTAACTTTTGTAATTTTGGTTAGTACTATACTGGCTTTTTTATTAAACGATTACGAATTGAGAGTTTTATTTGTTTATAAAAGTCAGCCGATCAATCAAAAATTTTATATTTATTTAATTTCTTATATAAGCACTGTTTTAGTTTGGTATGTTATGCTAAAAAAAATATGGAAAAGTGAAACATAAATTTTTACAAATAAATATGAAAGGAAAAATTTTATTTATCACATCATTTGTATTTTTGAGTACTATCAATGCACAAATCTTCAAAGAGCCTTATTACTTTATTGGTCCAGATGAAATGCATGTATATAAAAGTTCTAATGATACATTATATACATCAACCACATTTTCTTTGCAGCAACTTACAACCAAGAAATATAGAAATCATTATAAAATTTGAGATGTAAAGGAAAACACATCCGATATGGTAATTATGAAGGTGGAAAGCCTTGATAGTATTCCATTAACAACAGAGCCATATCCTGATGACAGATTTAGAATATTTGTTTATAAAAAGAATGGTAAGAAAGAGCTTACTATTATTAATAGCATCAGTCATTTAACGAAGCAAAAAATGACAAATTACAACACAGATACAATTCAATCAAAAACCAGTATAGGAATGAAGCTATATAGCTTAACTTATATGAAAGAATTGTTAACACTGAAAAAAGTTGTCACTAAAAAAGATGTTGATAAAATCAACGAGGAACTTAATGATCCTAAGTATCTAACTTTTGTAGAAAACTACAAAAAAGAAATTAAATTGTTTGATCCGTATGCTTCTATTTTAACGGCGAATTTAATTAATACAGCGTGTTTAAATCTTGGATATAGTCCAATCGGTGCAAGTTTTTCAATGAATATTATCAACTCTAATAAAAAAGCTAAAGAAAAAGAGGAGATAATCAATGAATTTTATAGACGATTAAATCCATAAAAATAAAACCGCAGAAAACTTCCTGCGGTTTTTCTATGTAAAATCATAATGGAATATAAGTTTTTAAAATAATTGCTGAAAGCAAATAACACATATGTCATGTTCAGAATCCGTCATCTTACAAGATAAATTCATAATTTAGCATCCTTAAACTAAAATGTAAAATATGGTTGCTATTGTTGATAGTGGTTCTACAAAATCCGACTGGGTAATTTTGGACGATTTTAAAAAGGTCTTTCTGAAAACAGAAACCATTGGCTTCAACCCAAACTTCATCAACAAAGAACTTATTGTTCCTGAAATTGAAAAAAATACAAGTCTTAGCACCGTTAAAAATTCAGTCACGAAAATTTATTTTTATGGTTCCGGATGTGGTGTTCAGCAGAATTGTGATATCATTATAGAAGAACTGGGTAAAGTATTTATCGGTGCAGAAATTATTGTTAAGGAAGATCTCACAGCAGCAGCTTACGCCGCTTACAGAGGAAAGCCCGCAATTGTCTGCATTTTGGGAACGGGTTCCAATTCTTGCTATTTTAACGGAGAAACCATTAAGATTCAGTTGCCTTCTCTCGGATTTCTTGTAGGAGACGAAGGGAGCGGAAGCGCAATCGGAAAACAACTGGTAAGAAGATTCTTTATGCAGAAACTTCCTGCAGATCTCTCATCGGAGTTTGAAGAAACGTATAAGCTTACCGTAGAAGAAGCCCTGAAAAATATGTATCACACTTCAAGACCGAATGCATATTTGGCAGATTTCAACAAATTTGTGGTTGAAAGAAAAGATCATCCGTATTTACAGAAAATGGTTCATGATGAAATGCTTAGCTTTTTTGATTATCAGGTTCTGCCTTATATGGAATCCAGAGATGTTGAGATCAATTTCATCGGGTCAATAGCCTATTATTATGAAGATATTTTATGTTCTGCAGCGGCAGAGCTTAATCTTACTGTGGGACAGATTGTTCAGAAACCTATCGAAAGTCTGGTAGGCTACCACATACAATATATATTATAATTAAAAATAACAAAATTCATTATATGTCAAGTAAAACCCACCGCGACGAAAAGAACTTTAATCAGGCGGCTTTAGATTATCATAAAGCCGAACCTAAAGGTAAGATCGAAGTGATCCCTTCAAAACCACACTCATCTCAGAGAGATTTGTCATTGGCGTATTCTCCGGGGGTTGCAGTTCCTTGTATGGAAATCCACGATAAGCCGGAAACGGTGTACGACTACACCGGAAAAGGAAATCTGGTCGCTGTTATTTCAAACGGTACCGCAGTTCTTGGTTTGGGAGATATCGGTGCAGAAGCTTCGAAGCCGGTAATGGAAGGGAAAGGTCTTTTGTTCAAAATTTTTGCGGACATTAACGTTTTCGATATTGAAATCAACGAAAAAGATCCTGATAAATTCATAGAAATTGTAAAAGGCATTGCTCCTACATTTGGAGGAATCAACCTTGAAGATATTAAAGCTCCGGAAGCGTTTTATATAGAACAGAGGCTGAAAGAAGAACTGGATATTCCTTTGATGCACGACGATCAGCACGGAACGGCAATTATTTCTGCAGCAGCATTAATTAACTCACTTCAGATTGCCAATAAAAAGATCGAAGAAGTGAAAATGGTGGTGAACGGAGCAGGAGCAGCAGCCATTGCATGTACCAACCTTTATATTTCTCTTGGTTTGAAAAGAGAAAATGTCTTAATGTGCGACAGCAAAGGAGTAATCAACCACAAAAGAGAAAACCTTACTCCGGAAAAAATCGATTTTGTTGCTCATACAGACATCGAAACATTGGAAGATGCCGTAAAAGGTTCAGACGTTTTCGTGGGATTATCAAAAGGAAATGTAATGACGCCGGAAATGCTGCTGAGCATGAACGAAAACCCTATCGTTTTCGCATTGGCAAATCCGGATCCGGAAATTGCTTATAATGTAGCAATTGAAACCCGTAAAGATGTCATTATGGCTACAGGAAGAAGCGATTATCCTAATCAGGTTAATAACGTTCTCGGTTTCCCTTACATTTTCCGTGGAGCATTGGATGTTCAGGCAAAAGGAATTAATGAAGCAATGAAACTGGCGGCTGTTCATGCCATTGCAGATTTAGCGAAAGAACCTGTTCCGGAAGCAGTAATTTTAGCGTATAATATTCAGAATCTGCAGTTCGGAAGAGAATATTTTATTCCGAAACCGTTTGATAACCGTTTAATTACGAAAGTATCCAGTGCTGTAGCGAAAGCTGCCGTAGAAAGCGGTATTGCCAGAAAAACAATTACAAACTTCGAAGAATACGAAAACAGCCTTCTCGACAGAATGGGAAGAGACGAGAAGCTGGTAAGAATGATGCAGAACCGTGCAAAAGCCAATCCGAAGAGAATTACTTTAGGAAACGCAGAAGAATACAATGTTCTGAAAGCAGCACAGATCTTATATGAAGAAGGAATTGCGTATCCGAGTCTGTTAGGAAATAAAAAATACATCAAAGAGCAGATGGAACATTTCGGGATCAATCTTGATATTCCGATTATTGATCCGAGCGACGACGATCAGAAAGAGAACAGAAAAAAATACAGAGAAACACTTTGGAAACTTCGCCAGAGAAAAGGAATGAACGAATACAAAGCAAAAAGATTCGTTCGCCAGAGAGATTATTTCGGTCCTTTGATGCTGAAACATGGCGATACGGACGGATTAATTGTCGGTTTCTCTAAAAACTATACTTCTGTTTTAAGACCTGTTTTAGAAGTAATTGAAAAAGATAAAGGGGTTGATAAAGTAGCAGCAATGATGATGATCCTGTCTGAAAAGAAACCCATTTTCTTCGCAGACACTTCCATCAATCAGAATCCTACAGCAGAAGATCTGGTAAATATTGCTAAAATGGCAGAATTCACCGTAAAATCTTTTGCCATCGAACCGAGAATTGCCATGCTAGGTTTTGAAAATTTCGCGGCCATCTCCGAAACTTCAAAGAAAGTAGCAAAAGCAGTAAGCATCCTTCACGAAAAATATCCGAAAATGGTCGTGGACGGAGAAATTCAGCCGGATTTTGCGATGAATTCTGATCATTTAAGTGATTATCCGTTCTCAAAATTAGGAACAACGCCTGCCAATACATTCATTTTCCCGAATCTTGAAAGTGCCAACTTATCCTACAAGATCATCAGAGGAATGAAAGTGGCACAGGTAATCGGACCAATTCTGATGGGGCTGAAACAGCCGGTTCACGTTCTGCAGATGCGTTCCAGTGTAGATGAGATTGTAAACCTTGCCACCATTGCGGTTCTGGATGCCCAGAGAAGAGAGAAAAAAGATAAAAAGTAAACAGAAGGTTAACAATATTTGAAACAATTAAAAGACTCCGGATTTCGGAGTCTTTTGTTTTTGGAAGCGATTGTTAAAATTATAGTTAAAAATTAAGTTAAAAATCATTCGCGCGTGAAATGAAAACATAACTTAGTTTAAATTACTATATTTGGGAGTTATAAAAATTAATAATGATATTTTCACTTCAAGGCATTGTTCAGGAACTTACGCCTACCTACGCAGTAATCAACGTACAAGGAGTTGGTTACTATGTAGGTATAAGTTTAATGACTTCACAGACCCTCACAACCAATAAAGAAACCTTTCTTTTTATTCAGCAGATTATTCGGGAAGACGCCCATTTATTATTTGGATTTAACACTCGTTCAGAAAAAGAAATGTTCAATCTGTTAATAAGCGTTAATGGAGTAGGAGCGGTTTCTGCACTTATTTTACTATCCACTTTAAGTCTTGATGAGATTGCTTCGGCAATATTATCAAAAAACAGCGCACTCATTCAGAAAGCGAAAGGAATCGGTGCAAAAACAGCTGAAAGAATTATTGTAGATCTTAAGGATAAAGTGCAGAAATACAGCAATCCGGAAGAAAATATTTCCACATTTGCAAATAATAAAATCAAGGAAGAATCGTTATCTGCATTAGAAGTTTTGGGCATTCCGAAGCGAATGAGTGAGAAGCTTGCAGATAAAATCATGAAGCAGGATTCTGATATTTCAGTAGAAGAGTTGGTAAAACAAATTTTAAAAAACATTTAACATTTGGTGGCGAATAATAAATATTTCAATATAATTCTGTTCCTGTCGTTTTTACTTGTGTCAACATTTACGTTTGCACAGAGGCGGGCTACAGCAAAAGTAAGCGATACTGCAATTATCAAAAAGGATTATCAGTTGGCAGATCCTACACAGTATGAAGCCTACTATGATATAAAAACAGGAATGTATTTCGTATATCCAAAGGTGGGAAATACAATAACCGGACAGCCGACTGCAATGTCTCCTGAAGATTACAAGGAGTTTATGATGGAGGCTCAGACGAAAGCTTACTATAAAGAGAAGTCAGACCGCTATAGTCTGATGTTCCGGAAAGATAAAAGTGATGCAGCGAGAAAAGGTTTAATTCCTTCATTGCAAATTAATAACAGGCTTTTCGAAACCATTTTCGGAAGTAATAAAATTGAAATCATTCCTACCGGATATGCTTCTTTCGATTTTGCCGGACTCTATCAGAAGATTGATAATCCATTAATCTTACCACAGAACAGAAAGAGTTTTACATTTGATATCGACCAGAGAATTCAGCTCGGATTATTGGGGAAAGTCGGAGAGAACCTTCAGCTAAAAGCCAATTACGATACCCAGAGTGGTTTTGCTTTTGAAAACAGAATGAATCTTGTCTGGCAGGCTAAAGGAAGCTGGAAAGATCTTCAGCAGAAAGGTCTGCAGGATGTAGATAAACCAAGTGCAGGGGGAGAAGATAAAATTATTAAAAGAGTAGAATTCGGTAACGTTAATATGCCGCTTTCAACCAGCCTGATCCGTGGTTCTCAATCTTTATTCGGGGTTAAAACAGAGTTTCAGCTGGGTAAAACCTTTGGGACAGTGGTGCTTTCCCAACAGCAGGGTGAAGCCAGAAATATTACGGTACAAGGCGGTGGTGTAATGAATACATTTAAATTAAATGCAATTGATTATGAAGACAACCAGCACTACTTCTTGGGACATTATTTCCTGGATAAATATGACGGAGCTTTATTAAACTATCCTCAGATCAATTCAAAGATCAGCATTACAAGACTGGAAGTGTGGGTTTTGGATCAGGGAAACAGCAATTTACAGTACCAGAAAAGTATTGTCGGAATCAGAGATTTAGGGGATGCTCCGGGAATTCTTCCGGATAATAACCAGCCGGGTTTCAACCTGTATTCCACAATCAACGGACTACCGGGTTTAAGAGATGCAAGTACAACATATAATGCAATCAATGGACAGAATCTTCCAGTTGCGACAGGAACAACAGAAGTTTATCAGGATGGCGAACACTTTATCTTTAATAAAAAAGCAAGAAGATTAAATACCAATGAATATACCTTACAGCCACAGTTAGGATACATTTCATTAAATCAGAAACTTAATGATAATCAGCTTTTGGCAGTTTCCTTCTCCTATACGGTGAATGGAAGCAATCAGGTATATAAAGTCGGGGAATTCTCTGAAGAAAGTACGGTTTTAATGGCAAAACTTCTGAAGCCGAATACAACAGTAAAAACCACTTCTCCGATGTGGAATCTGATGATGAAGAACATCTATTCTTTAGATGCGGGACAGGTGAATAAGGATGGATTTATCCTGAACGTTTTATACAGAGATCCACAATCCGGAGGTAAGGTTAATTATCTTCCGGTTGCCAATAATCCGCAGGTGAGCAGTGTTCCTTTAATCAAATTATTAAACTGGGACAGACTAAACGCTAACGGAGATTTACAGAACAACGGAAGTTCAACAGGAGACGGTGTTTTTGACTTTGTTAACGGAATTACCATAAGACCGGAAACCGGAAGAGTAATCTTCACCAAAGTTCAGCCTTTTGGTAGTTATATTCAGAATGTAATAGGAACTAACGATCCTCAGTATGTGTTCTCGGATCTTTACAGCCAGCAAAAGCAAGTGGCTACATCAAGCAATCTGGCGCAGCGTTACACCATTGAAGGTCGTTACAAAGGTGTTCAGGGACAGGGAATTTCTTTGGGAGCAGTTAATGTTCCTCAAGGTTCGGTAAAAGTTTCGGCAAACGGAGTTCAGCTTACCGAAGGGATAGACTACACCGTAGATTATATGTTGGGAACAGTTACCATCATCAATGAGCAGGTAAAACAATCCGGACAGGCAATTAATATTTCACTGGAGAACCAGTTAACATTCAATACCCAGAGAAAGAGATTTATGGGATTGAATCTGGAAAGAAGATTTAATGAAAACTTTATCTTGGGAGGAACCGTTGTAAATTACTCCGAATCGCCACTTACCCAAAAGGTAAATTATGGTCAGGAAGCCGTGAACAATACTATGGCAGGAATCAACTTGATGTACAACAATAAACTTCCGTTCCTTACGAGACTAACAGATAAGATTCCTCTTGTAAACACTGAAGCCCCATCCAATTTGAATTTCAAAATGGAGGCAGCCTATTTACTTCCCGGTTTAAATAAAGGAATTAACGACCAGTCTTATATTGATGATTTTGAACAGACCACTTCGAAAATTACATTAAAAGAACCTACAGCATGGAGTTTAGCTTCAAAGCCGGAAAAGAACCAGTCTGATCCGTTATTTACAGGAGCCGGAAAAAATAATGACAGAACAGAAGGTTACGGTAGAGGTTTGTTATCATGGTATAACATTGATCCTAGATTTTATGGAGTAGGAGGAAAAGCTCCCGCAGGAATCACTCCGCAGTCGGTTTCCAATCATGCTTCAAGAAGGGTACAGTTCTCGGAAATTTTCAACAACAGAGATTTTGTAGCAGGAGAACAGACGTATACCAATACTTTTGATATTTCGTATTATCCTGCAGAAAAAGGACCTTACAACTCGAACCCTAATACGGAAACAACAGCACAGAGATGGGCGGGAATCATGAGACCGATCAGTGTTTCCAATTTCGTAAATTCAAACATCGAATATGTTGAATTCTGGATGATGGATCCTTATGCAGACGGAAATACTTTGGGTACCAATCCAAAACTTTTACTGCATTTAGGAAATGTTTCTGAAGATATCCTTAAAGACGGACAGATGCAGTACGAAAACGGATTGCCAACTCCTTCGGCTCCGTCTACAACTACGGCATCAAACTGGGGAACCCAACCGAAGCAGCCACCGATTCTTTACGCTTTCTCAAGTGAAGGAGCAGACAGAAAGGCTCAGGATTTGGGATATGACGGTTTAAGTTCGGATCAGGAAGCAGCATTGTTTGGAAATACATTTATCAATCCGGTTACCAATGTTTCCGACCCTGCAGTAGATGATTTTGTATTTTATATGTCAGACAAGTTCACAGGAACTCAGGCGTCATCTCTGGTTCAGCGATACAAATATTTCAGAGGTCCGGAAGGAAACTCTCAGAGCAACTCTTTGGAAGTTTCTTCACAGACTCCGGATGCGGAAGATATTAATAAAGATTACAACTTGGATCAGACGGAAAGCTATAACCAGTATGAGGTAAGCTTAACTCCTGGAAGCTTAACTTTAGGACAGAATAATATCGTAGATGTTAAAACAGTTCAGGCATCATTCCAGAACGGGCAGACTTCGCAGGTAAAATGGTATTTATTCAGAATTCCGGTTTCAAAATATGTTACAACTGCCGGTAATGCAGACCCTTCTATTTTGAATAATGTAAGATTTGCAAGATTATTATTAACAGGTTTCGATCAGACTTCAACGTTAAGATTCGGAACGATGGATCTGGTGAGATCAGACTGGAGAAAATATCCTAAAAATATTGCCAATACGGGAAATTCAGGAGCTACGGATGAAGGGACACTCACTACAAATAACGATAACTTTGAGGTGGGAAGTGTAAATATTGAAGAAAATGCACTGAATCAGCCGCCTTACGTTTTGCCTCCGGGAATCGACAGACAGATTTTAAGCGGTAATGCAGGTGCGCAGAGACAGAATGAAGCTTCTTTATATTTAAAAGCGACATCCCTTGCTCCGTCTGAAGCGAGAGGGGTATTTAAAAATACTTCTCTGGATATGAGAAGATACAAGAAGCTGAAACTTTTTGTACACGCTCAAGATCCTGGTAAAAGAGTATTCGGTTTTAATAAAGAAACCAAATTCTTCATCCGTTTAGGTAGTGATGCCACAGATAACTATTATGAATATGAATCTTCACTCTTCGTTACACCATCTACCGCTACAACACCTATGGAAATCTGGCCGATGGAAAATGATGTGGATTTAAATATTCAGGATTTTGTGGATGCTAAAATAAGAAGAGATAAAAATCACCCGACGCAAATTGTACAGAGATTAAAAGATGAGGTTTTTGATCCGGGGAATACTTTTAAAAGTCTTTACATCAAGGGACGTCCAAGTTTAGGAAACATTACAACTATCATGATTGGTGTCAGAAATGGTTTTGAAAGAGGAACTTCCGCAGCTGTCGCAATCGACAGAATTCTTTGGGTAAACGAAATTCGTCTTTCCGAAATAGAAAACGACGGAGGGTATGCAGGAAACGCCAGCTTAAACTTCAACCTTGGAGATTTTGCAACCGTGAATACAAGTGCTTCTTATACTTCAGTAGGATTTGGAAACATCGATTCTAAACCTGCAGAAAGACATCAGTCTACTCAGTCTGCATTCAGCATCAATACAGCAGTAAATGTAGATAAGTTTTTACCGGAAAAAAGCGGAGTTAAAATTCCTGTAAATTATTCTTACTCTCAGACTATTGAAGATCCGAAGTACAATCCTCTGGATACGGATGTTGAGTTTAAGAAAGCGGCAAACAAGGAACAGCTTAAAAAAGTAGCAAGAACCTTTACGCAGCAAAGGAGCATAGGCGTTGTGAATATGCATAAAGAAAGAATGAATCCGAACAGGAAACCTAAGTTCTACGATATCGAAAACGTATCGGTAACGGCGGTTTACAACGACGATTATTATAGAGATATTTATACCAAGAAAAATTACAGACAATATCTGAGAGGGTATGTGGATTACAACTACACATTCAAACCTTGGGTAATCCGTCCGTTTAATAAAATGATAAGCGATACCGCGAAGTCTACGAAATATTTAAGGTGGGTAAAAGAATTTAACTTTAATCCTATTCCTACAAGATTCTCTTTCAGAACTGAAATCGACAGAAATTACAACGAATTGCAGTTCAGAAATATCGATGCGATTCTTACAGGGAATTATGGTGATGACTTTGCTGCTATTAAAAACAGAAACTTCTATTTCGGATGGCAGTATGGTTTAGGATTTAATTTTACTAAATCTTTAAAACTGGAAATCAACTCGGCTACCAGAACATTGAATGATAATGTAGATGTAAACTCAATGGACAACAGTTCTATCTTTGGAAATGTTTTCAGAGCAGGAAGACCGGTACTGTACAATCACAGAGTTCAGCTGAATTATAAATTACCATTCCAGTATCTCCCTTATCTGGATTTCATCGATGCAGAATTAGGATACGGATTTACCTACAACTGGAATGCAAGATCTACCGTATTGCTGTCGAGTCCGGATGGAAGCTTAGGTTCGGTAGGGCAGAATACCAATGTTATTCAGGCAACAGGAACGGCAGATTTTACGAAGTTCTTCGGACAGTTTAAATATTTCAAAAATATTTCAGCGAAACTTCAGAAGCGTAAACAGGAAATAGATTCTTTAAATAATGCCTACACCCAACAGTGGGAGAAGAAAAGATATGCTTATAAAAAATATAAGTTTAAATCCAGACTTACGCCGCTTCAGAGCATGGCTTATTTATTAACATCTATGAAGCAGTTGGATATCAATTACTCTGAAAATAACGGAACCGTTCTTCCGGGGCTGCTTTCTGCTCCGAACTGGTATGGTTACGGACAGACTTTGGGAGGTCCTACCATCGGATTCCTTTTCGGTTCTCAGGCAGATATCAGAAGAACGGTAATGGAAAACGGATGGGTAAGTGATTCTCAATTTATGACAGATCCTTATGTGAGGATGTCAACGCGCGAATTAAGAGCCAATTTGCAGATAATACCGATGAATGATCTTCGGATTGATATCAACGCATTGCATAATTACAACCGCAACTTTACCCATACAGGATTCAATTACAGAGATCCGAACACAGGAGTTGCCAATCCGAATTATACATTTGCGAATGATTTGGTAACATACTCCAATTCGGTTGTGTTACTGAAAACGGCATTCAAAGACGGAGCGGCAATTTATCAGGCAATCAGACAGAATGCACAGGCATTATCTCAGCAAATGCAGGGAGCTTTAGAACCGAACGGATTTAAAGACGGATACGGAATTTCAAATGCATACATTTTAATTCCTGCGTTCCGAGCTGCAGTTGAAGGTAAAACGGTAAAAGAAATGAAAAATCCTAAAAAAGCAGGGCTTCCGATTCCAAACTGGAAGATCACTTACTCAGGATTGAGAAACATTCCGATCATTAACGGACAGTTCTCCAAGTTTGATCTTTTGCATTCTTATCAGGCAACTTATACAGCAACAGGAATTCAGTCGAGTATCGATTACTTCAACAGTCTTAATTCTTATAATGCAACGCAGAGAGATATTAATGATGATTATATCAATCCGTTCACTTTTGCTCAGGTAGGTTACGTAGAAAACTTCTCGCCGCTGATTGGAGTAGATATGACGATGAGAAACAATATCCAGTTGGGTATTCAGTATAACAGATTAAGAACATTGTTACTGGGATTGGTCAACCATACTTTAACAGAAGATTCAAACAGCGAATATGTTGTAAGAGTAGGATATATCATCAGAAACTTCAGACTGGGAATGACGAACGTGAGAGGAAGAGGAAAAGCGAAAGGAAGCGACCTTAATATCAGAGGAGATTTTTCACTGAGAGACAGTAAAACCAGTATTACGAATATTCTGCTTGATGATTCTCAGATTACCGGAGGACAGAGACTGATGAATATTAAAGTATCAGCAGATTATAATGTCTCTGAAAACCTTAACCTTAGAGTATTCTATGAGCAGATGACTTCTAAATACAAAATCTCTACCGCGTTCCCGTTGTCAACGATCAGAGCAGGTATTTCTGCAACGTTTACATTCGGAAACTCAGGAGGTTTCTAATTAGAACGAAAATAAATTTAAATGTCCCTCAGTTTTTGAGGGACATTTTTTATATCCGATATTTGAACCTTCTGGAATTTTGAATACATTTGTACAAATAAAAAATTAAAAATGAACACACCATCAGAATTAAAGTACACGAAAGATCACGAATGGATCAAGATTGAAGGAAACGTTGCTACAATCGGTATTACAGACTTCGCACAGGGAGAATTGGGAGATATCGTTTACGTAGATGTAGACACTGTAGATGATGATCTTGAAGGAGGTGCGGTTTTCGGAAGTGTAGAAGCTGTAAAAACAGTTTCAGATTTATTCTTGCCAATCTCAGGAAAAGTGATAGAATT
Source organism: Chryseobacterium sp. MMO-72 (assembly GCF_037146035.1). Classification (NCBI taxonomy): domain Bacteria; kingdom Pseudomonadati; phylum Bacteroidota; class Flavobacteriia; order Flavobacteriales; family Weeksellaceae; genus Chryseobacterium; species Chryseobacterium sp. MMO-72. The sequence goes on along the minus strand of NZ_JBBCWG010000026.1, from coordinate 1,628 downwards.
CAACTCAGAATTGGAAGATCAGCCGGAATTATTAAATTCAGATCCTTATGGGAACGGATGGATCATCAAATTAGAAGTTGCTGAAGGTGCAGATCATTCAGAATTACTTTCTGCGGAAGAATACCAGTCAATCATTGGATAAGATTTCAAAAATATTCAGTAAGATATTGCCCATTTATTGGGCATTTCTTACTTATATGCTCCTCAAGCCCGGTGAAGAAAACCACGAATATTGGTTTATGTTCAGCGGTATAGACAAGATTTTGCATCTAAGCATCTTTGCAGCATTAGGTTTCCTTTTTATTGCTGCTTTTCCAAAAATCCGTTTTTATTACTTCATTCAGATCATTTTGCTTTACGCATTTCTTACCGAGATCCTTCAGGAAGAAATGGGATTGGGAAGATCAATGGAAACTTTAGATATTGTTGCCGACACGGTGGGCTGCTTAATAGGATACTATTTTTATAAAATTTTAGCTAAGCGATTTCTTTAATTGCCCCTAAAAAAAGGTTGTTTAAAGTAACAAATCGATCTTAAAAAAATATCACCTTAGTTTTAGAACTTTCTCCCCTTCAAAAACTTCTTTCTTTATAAGAAGCTATTTCCCGCTATCCACTTTATCTTTTGGGTTACGGGCTCCGCTTCGCTCCGCCCGCAACCCAAAAGGATGCCGTTCCTATCGGGGCTAAATTTCGGAAACCTTATTGAAATGCCGACAGACCTTTCATTTGTAGGTGCCTCCTCAAGAGATGCTGAACTTATACTGGATTTTAAATACATATATAATAAAGAAAAGAGATGATCTCAAAAGTCAATACCTAACTTTTTCAATAAACCTTTCCTCTTTAACTCCTTTTTTCACCCATAGACTTCCTCCTTTCCCTTATTTGAATCCTCAAACCCATCCATTCTCCCATTCAATCCAACAAAATTTTCCTGCAGAACGCAATATTTCCGTCTTTTTTCCATGATTTCACTGCCCGTTCAACGGTTTTTCAAAATCAAAAATATCAAATCGTTTAATGTGGAAAACTATGGATATTCCTATAAAGATAAATAAACCAGTGTTTTAGAGCATGAAGTTACCCACAATCGTGTATATGGCTTAAATATTATGTTAAATATATTTGGAAGCGGAGGGTTAAAGTCTCTATCTTTGCCCCACTGAAAAACGATAGAAGATCAGTAAGCGCAGAAGAGCTTTTAGCTAAGCAATATTACTTAATAAATCCTGAGAGAAGACGGTAACAAGTCTTTTTAAAGCTACAGATTGAAGCGGGTTTTGTTTTTAAACTTTTTTTTAAAAAAAATATAAAATAAGATTTGCGGGAATAAAAAAGATTTGTATCTTTGCAGTCCCTAAACGGGGAAGCGCAGGAGATGATAGATTGAGAGTTTAGAGAGGGGTTAAGGTTACAGAAAAAACTTTAAAATTTTCTTGAAAAACATTTGGTCAAATCAAAATAAGTTATTACTTTTGCACTCGCAAATACGAAACGAAAACGACAGATACTGAGTTTTGTAGGAAGCGGAAGAAATGAAGATCATTGACATACAATATAACAACCAAGTAAGGAAAAACTAAAGCGTCAAAACTTTGAGTGAGTCAGACAAACATACAATGGAG
>NZ_JBBCWG010000025.1:0-35280 GCF_037146035.1 Chryseobacterium sp. MMO-72 | reverse complement strand
CACAACAATCCACTTTTAACACTATACCCTCACACCCAAAAAACTACCTTGCGCGCCGCGGCTTCCCCTCCCCGCCCCGCTGGTTCGTGGCGGGCGCCCCCCCCCCCCCCCCCCCCCCCCCCCCCAAAACCCAAAAAGAGCTCAGACAGACCGCTCAATCACGGCTAAGGCAGAAGTCCTTCATTTCAACATTTGTAAACACCATTAAAATTTGTCATCCTGAAATCTGACCACAGTTTTTCCACTACATTCAGATAATTGCGGCATCATAAACTTGGTGAAAATAATTTTAAAAAAATAAAAAAGAAAATATTTCAAAAATGTGAAGTATAGACTTCATTTACAGATGTTTTCATTCTTAAATTTATTTGCCGCCTTCACTGAAATTCATTATTTTTTCAAAAAAGTTAACCATGTTTCCAACCTTTTTGAAATTTTTTGCATCTATGTAGATATAAAGCCTGATTATGGAACGAGAGTTACTATTAGAATGTCAACGGAACGACCGCAATGCGCAGCGGAAAGTCTACGAAAGGATGGCGGGAAAACTGTACACCGTTTGCAAACGCTATCTGAAAAACGATGAAGATATAGAAGAAGTTTTGGCAGACACTTTTTATAAGATTTTTACAAAAATAAACCAGCTTCATAATCCCGAAATTTTTGAAGCGTGGGCGAAAAAGATTGCAGTAAATGAGTGCCTGCAAAAAATAAGATCCACTAAAGAACTGCATATTTCTTTAGAAGACAATCATGCCGTTTCTACAGATTCTGAACTGGAAAATGTATCGTTTGAAAAAGATATTTTAAGTCTTTTAAACTTTCTCCCGGAAGGCTGCAGAGCCATTTTCAACCTTTTTGCCATTGAAGGATACCCTCATAAAGAAATTGCAGCCATGCTTTCCATTAGTGAAGGAACCTCAAAATCCCAACTCAATTTTGCCAGAAAAAGACTTCAGGAACTTTTGATTCATCAAAACATTTAAACTTTTACAACAATGGAAAACAATTCAATAGATAAAACATTCAACGAGGCTTCTAAAACACTGGAAGAACCTGCGACTTTTCCTGGGTTTGATAAAGTTTGGGCAAAAGTGGAAGAAAAATTAGACAGAAAAGAAGAAAAAAAGAGTAAAACAGTTCCGATCTGGCTTCCTTATGGTGTTGCTGCAAGTTTATTAATCGGATCTGCGATCTTTTACTTTTCCAATAAAAAAGAACATGCGGAAGTAACCCAAGAGGTTATTGCAAAAAATATAATTTCCGAAAACAAACCTTCTGTTGCTGTTTCAGAACATATTCAAAAAATGGACAGTACCATAAAGGTGAATATTCAAAAGGAAACTTTACCCTCTGTAACGATGGCTGCTGAAGCTCCGCATGCTATGATTGCAGCGCCACTTCCGGTAATTTCTTCCGTTCCGGCAGCTTCTCCTGCACATGACGAAACACCTGAAATTCCTGAAAAAATCGATAAAATAATTCAGGAGGTTCCAAAAAATCAAAATACAGAAGTGGTAATTGCGATGGGAATTAAAAAAGAGAAAGCTTCGATGGTGAATTCTCTGGATTCATCTTCATCACTGAAAAAGAAACTCACGGATCTTAATGCTGTTGCAGATACCGCAGAAGCAGTCTATTCTACCAATCCGTATGATCTGAAAGAATCTTCTCAGGAACCTGAAATTCTGGCATACAATAAAGGATATCTTCAGGCAAAACAGTCTGTTGCAGGAAATTATCAGGGCTTAGCGAATAAGATAGGGAACAAAGAAGCGATAAATTCAATTCGTGGAGCTGCTTCGGGCGTGAATATCAATTCAATTTCGGGAAGACAGGGTTCCGGAAAAGTGGATATCTCGATCAGTTGTGAAGGTTCATCCAAGGCAAATAACAGTCCGCTGTTCGTTATCAACGGAAAGGCAACAGATTCCGAACTTTTTAAGAGAATTGATCCTAAAAAAATAGAATCCATCCGTGTTTTTAAAGCAGACACAGCAACCGCACTTTTCGGAAACCAAGCCGCGAATGGAGCTGTTCTGGTGGAAACAAAAGACATTTCCCGAAAAGAAAAAAGAATGCTGAAAAAGCTTCTTAAAAAAGAAAAACTGCTGAAAAAATAGTTTTCTAAACCTCCAAAACTAATATTCATTCAATATAAATCTGAAAAAAGAAATTTCTTCGGAGGTTTCTTTTTTCGCCTTTTAATCAACAAAAATACCATGAAGAAGTTGTATTGTCTGCTTCCGCTGTTTGCGGTTAACTGCCTCTTCGCGCAGAATTCTCAACGGTATTATTCCGGAATATTTTTAAACGAAAAAGAAAAACCACAGAATTTTTTAAAGGTTCTGAACAAAAACAGCGGAGTTTATGAACTTACCGATGAAAAAGGTTTTGCCATCATCGCAGCAAAAGATTACGATACTTTGGTTTGGAACAACGGTAAAAACAAAGCGGTTGTATATGGAACCCGTGAGCTGAAAACTATTTTGGAAAGCCAGATAGAAAAAAGAAGTGTTCAAAATATTCAGAATAATACGTATGACAGCTTGGTTTCAAAAGAGCGGAAAAATGAATTTAGTATAGAAAACTCAGGACAAAACCTGAAAGTTAATTTGTTTGATTATTATTCCATCAGAAACATAAAAGAAATCGATAAGAATCTCATCAGTTTAAAAGGACGAACTCAGAAATTTTTATTTTTAAACGGAAGTTTTACCACTTCAGCGGAAGTAAAAAGTAGAAATTCTGTTCCGAAAACTCAGAACCAATATGTTCAGGGAAGATCTGAAAACGGAGAACTGACTTGGAGAGGTCCCGAAACCAATGAAATGTTCAGTTTCGGATCGGATATTTCAACTTTACAGTTTGATAATCAGCCTTATGAATATGATCTGAACGGAAGATTGATTCCTCTCATGAACGGAAATTCTTCTGCAAAACCTTATCATAACGACATTTTTAAAACAACAGTTGGGTACAATAATCAATTGAGGCTGAATCTGTTTTTCAAAAATCATCAGTACTCTTATGATGAAAAATTTCGGATTTCACTGGATCTCGGACAACAGAAAGATCAGATGTATTTCATGGATCAGCACAGTATTCTGAATTCTTTTAAAACCAAACTAAGTTCGAAAATTTTAAAATTTAATATAAATGCGGCTTTTATATATGAAGAAAATAAAGCGACAAATTCCAACAGGATTGGCTTGTTCAACAGAGTTTATCAGAATTCTTTACTGACGCCGGTTTCTTTTTCCAATGCTCAGAAGATCTTTCTTACCGATGGTTCGCAGAGAAGCTACAGCAAGTTTGCAGACAATCCGCAATTTTTATTTTATCAGGATAATCAATACAATTCCAGAGATAAAAGAAGACAGTTCAACTTCGGAATTTCGCGGGACTGGTATCGTTTTAAACTAAATGTCACACAATCTTATGAAAACGATTTTTTCCTGAATCTGGATCATTATAAACCTTCAACGTATGGTTTTCCCGAAGGTCTTCGAAATGGGAGAAAGCAAAACAATAAACTCTATAATTCAAGTATTTCAGGAGAATATTCGATAAATGAATATCGTTGGAACCATCGCTTTAATCTCAATTTTATTGTCAATAACAACAGATCGGAGATTGATAATACTTTAAACAGTAAAAACTATATCTACCAGAGAACTTCGCAGGATTATATCTTTGAGTACGGATTAAATTATGATGGCTACGGGGATTTTGAAATGGGACTGAATGTAGGAAATTCTTTCTACATATCAAATACTTCGCTAAAAAATAATTATTTTCTTCCTAAAGTGGGTGCATATTTTACTTTTAAAGAAATATTCAACTGGAGAAACATCAATTTTAAAATTTTAGGAGCCTACACTCAGCTAAGCTCGGAGCCGGAAATCACAAAATCGTATGCTTCTTACGCAACCACTTTGCTGAATGCGCAGAATTCAAATCAGTATTTTCCGATTCAGGAAGTTGAAACCTTTAAAAATCTGTCGAATATTGATTCCAAAGAATGGAAAACGGGTTTCAGACTGACTTCAAGATACAATTTAGGCATTGAAGCAGAATATTTTCAACGCAAAATCACCAATGATATTTTTCCGGTTTTTGAAAATGGCAATCTGGAACTGAAAAACCTTGCAGATCACACGTACCGCGGGTTGGAAGTGAATTTCTTTTTTGATAATGTTTATCTGAGTTCAGATTTCAGGATGAGTCAGAAAGCTTCATTTTTTAAATACAGAGATATTGTAGATCGGGTAAATTCGGGGTATTATAATACAGCGGTTTCAGGTTTTAAAGACATTTACAAAACTTTATCGGAAGGTGAAGTTCTGGGAGCGGTTGTCGGAAGTTATTTCGAAAGAAATAACAACGGAGCGTTGATTATTGATGAATTCGGTTATCCTAAAAAAGCGAATGGTTCCAAAATAATTGCAGATCCCACACCGGATTTTGTCGTTAAATTCAATCATAATTTTACCTATAAAATGCTCACTTTAGACATCAACTGGGAATGGAAAAAAGGCGGACAGGTCTGGAACGGAACTCAGGCTGTTCTCGATTATTACGGACGTTCCCAGACTTCCGGAGACGACAGAAATATTAAAAATTATGTTTTTCAGGGAGTAAATTCCGGAGGAAATCCCAATCAGATTCCTGTTGATTTTTACAATCCCAATCAGGACGTTTCTAAAAACCGATGGACGAGATACGGATATTTGGGCGTTGCGGAAGACTATGTTCAAAAAGCGGATTATGTGAGAATTAATGCGGTTTCTCTAACGGCAAAATTCGATGTCGGGCAATTTAAAAAAGGTTTGGGAATTACATTCTATGTGAATAATATTCTTCTTTGGCAGGCGAATCGGGGCTTAGATTCCAATCAGAATTTCTACGATTCGGAGAACGGAAGAGGACTGGATTTTTTCAATCTTCCGTGGTTTAAAACTTTTGGCTGTATGGTTTCATTTCAATTTTAAGGTATGAATTTCAAGGTTACAACATCTATTTTAGGGTTATTTTTTCTGGTTTTTGCTTCTCTATCAAAAGCCCAGGAAGCGTTTAAAAATTTCGAAAAAGAAAAAACGTACATCCAGACCAACCATGTTTTTTATAAACCCGGTGAGGAAATGTACTTTAAAATTTACACGGTAAAGGCAGAAAATAATCTTCCCGCCGATCAGAGCAAAGCCGTCAATTTTGAATTGACTGATCCAAGCGGAACGGTCGTAAAAAAAGCAAAATACGAAATTACAAATGGCTATTCGGAAGGCTATTTTTATTTTAACAGCGACATGAAGGGCGGAATATACAAATTGCGCGCTTTCACGAACTGGATGCAGAATGAAGACGGAAAAAATGCTTTTGAGAAAGAAATTACCCTCCAGAAAATTGTCTCGCCAAGAATTCTGATGAAACTGGAGTTTCCCAAAAAAGGATATGGAGCAGGAGATGAGGTTCTTGCCGATTTTTCAATGAGAAGTCTCAGCAATCTTCCGATTCCTTTTTACGAAGGATATTATACGGTAATGCATAACGGTGAAAAGATTTCAGAGGGAAAGCTGATAACGGATAAAGAAGGGAAAAATCAACTGAAATTCAGACTTCCGGCTGTTTTAAAATCTTCTGATGCACTGTTAACCATTAAAATCAATTTCGACGGCTTTACAGAATCCATTTCACGAAATATTCCGATTGTACTGAATCATCTTGATATAAAATTCATGCCGGAAGGCGGAACTTTCATTAATGGGATCGAACAGAATATTGCCTATAAAATTCTGGATGAATTTGAGAAACCAATTGATGCTACATTGGAAATTTTTAATCAAAACCATCAGAAAATTACCGAAACTTCAGCATATAATTTCGGGATGGGAAGTTTTCTTCTGACACCGAAAAAAGGCGAAAATTATTATGCAAAAGTTTTTAAACCTGAAAATATTTCAGGCGTTTATCCGCTTCCGATGGCAAAAGATGAAGGAATTGTTTTCAATATCAATAAAGAAAATCAGAAGATAGTTTTTAAAATCCGATCAACAGATGAAAAAGATGTTATTCTTAAAGGAAATTTCCGTGAGAAAGAAGTTTACAGCAAAACCATTTCATTAAAAAAAGGATTGAATGAATTAGAACTTCCGGAAAATGAACTTCCGATCGGTATTTGCAGATTTACGGTGTTTGAAGGTGATATTCCTTTGGCAGAACGCATTGTCTTTGCGAATGAAAACAAACAGATGAATGTGAAAGTAAAACCGGTAAAGCAAAATTACCTTCCGAGAGAAAAAGTGATCGTGAATATCGAAACTACCGACGAAAATAACAAACCGATTCCCGCAAATCTCGCTCTGAGCGTTGTGGATGATAAACTATGGACGTATGCAGACGATAAGCAGAATCATATTCTTTCGTGGCTGCTGATGGATTCTGAGCTGAAAGGAAAAATTGAAAGACCCCAGTTTTATTTCGATAAAAAAGAAGAAAAAAGAACCAAAAGTCTCGATTTGGTGATGCTTACCAACGGTTACCGTTATTTCGAAATGACTCCCGAAGTTATCAAAAACAGAAAATACAAATATCTTCCCGAAAAGAAAAATCCCATCTACGGAATTGTAGAAGACGAAAAAGGAAATACCGTAAAAGCCGATGTATATTTCCTTGAGGACGATAAAATCCTGAAGCAGACGACTTCTGAGAACGGATTGTTTTATTTTTATGATCTTAACAGAAGTTATTCCAATAAGCTGATTGCGAAATCTGTACAGCCAAAACAGCAGGTGAAAATCCGGATTTTATCTTACAGACTGGCAATAAATCCTTTGGCTGCAAAATCTTTGAATAATATTAATGTAGAAGAAATTGTAAAAGAAACCGTAAAAGAAGAAGGTAAAATAAAACTGCGTGAAGAGGCTGAAAAGGAAACTTCTAAAAACACTTCGTCCGAAAGCAAACGTTCCCGATCGGTTTCAAGAGGAAGCATGAGAAGTGACACCATAAAATCTCAAAATATAGAAGAGGTTGTCGTGACGGGAGCAATGGGAATGAAGAAAAAAGAATTGCTTACGAGTTCTGTAACTATGCTGAGAACTGAGGAAATTCAGAATCCAAGCATTACGTCTTCTTTAGCCGGAAAAGTTTCGGGACTTGTTATTACTCACACCAATCAGCCGGGAGGTAATGTTAATGTGCTGATCAGGGGAAATGCTTCTGTTGCCAATAAAAATCCACTGTTTGTCGTGGATGGAGTTCCTGTTGAAAATTTTAAGACTATCATTAATCCAAATGATATCAACAGTATAACGGTTTTAAAAGATGCCGCTGCAACCGCTATTTACGGAAACAGAGGTGCAAATGGGGTGATCGTCATTAATTCTTTGAAGAACTTTCGCACTCAGATAAAATTTGATGTAACGCCGAAATCATATTATGCATTGGTGAATATTCCCAATGACAGTCTGGTTTCGTACGAATACACAAGAAATTTTTCTTATCCTGTCTACAAAACGACAAACACTTCTTACAGACACGATTATCGCGAAGCTCTGTATTGGAATCCTGTAGTAGAAACAGGAAAAAACGGAAAAGCACAGGTTGAATTTTATAATTCCGATGCCAGTTCTACTTTCAGAATCATGACGGAAGGAATTTCCTCTTCAGGTTTAATCGGGCGTGATGAAACAACTTATGCGGCTCAAAGTCTGATTTCCATAGATGCGAAACTTCCGCAATATCTTACAAGAACAGATCAGATGATGATTCCGGTGGTGGTTAAAAATAATTCTCCGGAAACCCGAAAGGTAACGATGGACGTTATTGTTCCGAATCGTGTGAATGTGGTACAATCAGATAGCACGATTACTTTGAAACCTTTGGAATCAGGCAGATTATTTGTGAAAATCCAGACCAATGAAGTGTTGGAATCGAATATTCAGTTTACCGTAAGATCAGAAGATTTCAGAGAAACCATGATTCTTCCCTTTAAAGTGGAGGAGAAAGGATTTCCGCACCGTTATTCAGTCATCAATAACAAAACAGAAGACCTCAAAATTGATATTCCCGATTATATTGAAGGCAGTTTCTTTTCGTCTTATTATGTGTATGAAAACAATGCACTGCAGATGTTTGAAAATATGGAACGCCTGAAAAGAGAACCTTACGGATGTTTTGAGCAGCTTTCTTCAACGGTTTATCCAAATATTTTCATTCTGGATTATTTAAAACAGATTAAAAAAATTACGCCGGAAACCGAAAGCCTGGTGATAAGAAACATGAAGAAAGGCTATCAGAAAATGCTGAGCTATAAAAACCGTGACGGCGGGTTCACTTACTTCGGATCTTCGGAATCGGATGTTGCACTTTCTGCTTTTGCATTGCTTGAATTTAGAGATCTGAAAAAATACGTGAATATTGAACCTAAAATCATTCAGGATCTTACGTCTTTTATTTTATCCAAAAAAAATCAGAACGGAATGTTTGAAGTAAGAAGAAACTATGAAAAAAACAGTCCGTATTCAGAATTTGTGTGGTCGAGAAATATGTATGTTTTATATGCGTTGTCTAAAACCGGGATCAGAAATCTTGACGATGCCTACGAAATTAATCTGAAACGTGCTTTGGCGACAAAGGATGCTTATCAGTTGGCTTTGATGGCAAATATTTCTTCCGATCTGGGAAAAAATCAGCAGTATAAAGACTTGATAGCAATTTTAAACAATCAGTTTGAAGGGAAAAATTTAAAAACAAAAACCACTTTTACAGGTTCCGGAGGATTTTCTGCAAATGCGGAAACGCTATCACTTTATCTGATGGCTTTGCAGAAAGATAAGCAGTTGAGCCAGTTAAAAATTGCAGAAGTTGCAGATCATTTAATCAATTTCAATGGATATTACGGTTTCGGTTCTACTCAGGCAACAACTTTGGCATTGGAAGCATTATCAGAATTTTTCGCCAAAAATGAAAGATTATATGGAACGGACAAACCTGCGATAAAAGTAAACGGAGCTGAAATCGGGGTTAATAATTCGGTGGGTTCTGCTTTTAAAAACGGAGAAAATACAATCAGCGTCAATTATCCTACACAAAGAGGACTTCCATATAAACTGGATTACGAATATTACACGTTAAAAGCTCCTAAAAGTGCAGAAATTCCTTTAATTCTGAATACAAGATTAAAATCTGAAACAACTAAAACAGGCGATACAGACCGAATGATAATTACCATTCAGAATAAAATAAACAATCAGCTTCCAATGGTGACGGCGAAAATAGGAATTCCGGCAGGATTAACTTTGCAGAATGCTTTGCTGAAGGATCTTCTGGATAAAAAGCAGGTTTCTTATTACGAAATTTTTGATAATTATCTGGTTCTGTATTGGGAACATTTTGATGCCAACGAAATAAAAACCATCAATCTGGATCTTAAAGTGGAATTTGCAGGAGAATATACAGGAAAAGCAAGCAACGCATACCTTTATTATATGCCGGAAGAAAAATTTTGGAATGAAGGGATAAAAGTCAGAATTCAGCCTTAAAGTTTGTTTTAAAAAGGTGTGATGTTTTTAACTTTTTGATTTTTAGCTAATTAAATTGTAAAAGTGAAGAGGGTAAAGTTTTAGTAAAAAATATCAACTTCACTGCAACTTTTCCGAAAATCTGCATCCTTAAAACAGAGAAACGGAAAATAATTATACTTTCAGAAAAATAATACATATGAAAAAACTAGGAACTACCATATTGGCTTTGATGTTAGTAATGGGCTGTAAAACCAAAACAGCGACAGATCATCAAACTGAAAAAGAGAAATTAAGCATCGAAAAAGACAAAGATCAGGACGGAGTTAAAAACCGAAAAGATAAATGTCCTGAAATTGCAGGACCGATAGAAAATAAAGGCTGTCCGTTCCCAGATTTGGACGGTGATGGTGTCCCCGATAAAGATGATCAGTGCAAAGAGCTTTCTGGACCTGTGGAAAATAATGGCTGCCCTTTTCCGGATACGGACGGAGATGGAATAATAGACAAAGATGATGCCTGTCCGACCGTTGCAGGACCTGCGGAAAACAACGGCTGTCCGTGGCCGGATACAGATGGCGACGGAATTCTGGATAAAGACGATGCGTGTCCTACCGTTCCCGGATTATCGGAATATAACGGCTGTCCGAAACCGAAATCGCTTACTGCGTCAGAAATTTCCTATTCTCCGCGAAATTCCTATGCTCTTGGAAGATCGTATCAGCTTCAAGGAAAAGTATACAATAATCATGTAGGAACTAAAAAAGGGAAGAAGAAAGTTGCCCGGAAAGGTGATTATACGAATGAAGAATATGATGCTTTAGTTGAAAATCCGTTTGAATTAACAAAGAATCAGCCACTTTCCACATTTTCTATTGATACAGACAACGCTTCCTATTCTAATCTAAGAAGAATGATTGAGTATGGGGAAGTTTATAAAAACGCGGTGAGAGTGGAGGAGATGATCAATTATTTTAGATATGATTATCCGCAGCCAAAAAACAATCAGCCTTTTTCTATCAGTACAGAATTGGGAAAAAATCCATGGAATCCTAATCATCAGTTGCTGAAAATTGGGTTAAAGGGGAAAAATATTCCGATGAATAATCTTCCTCCTTCCAATATTGTTTTCCTGATTGATACCTCCGGTTCTATGGCTGAAGAAAACAAATTACCATTACTAAAATCTTCTTTAAAAATATTACTGGATCAGCTGAGACCGGTAGATAAGGTTGCAATGGTGGTGTATGCAGGAAGTGCGGGTGTTGTATTGCCTCCGACATCCGTTTCTGATAAAGAAAAAATTATTGAATCTTTGGACAGATTGGAAGCAGGAGGAAGTACGGCGGGAGGAGCAGGAATTGAACTTGCCTATAAGTTGGCGCAGGAAAATTTCATCAAAAACGGAAATAATCGGGTGATTTTGGCAACAGACGGAGATTTCAATGTAGGAGTTTCTTCAAAAGGCGATCTTGAAAGTCTGATTGAGGAAAAAAGAAAATCAGGCATTTTTCTTACGTGTTTAGGGTACGGGATGGGAAATTATAAAGACAGCAAAATGGAAACGCTTGCCGACAAAGGAAACGGAAATTATGCCTATATTGATAATCTGCAGGAAGCCAACAAGTTTTTAGGTAGAGAATTCGCCGGAAATATCTATACAATTGCTAAAGATGTTAAAATTCAGATTGAATTTAATCCTAAATTCGTAAAATCTTACCGACTGATTGGATATGAAAACAGAAAACTGAGAAATGAGGATTTTACAAACGATAAAATTGATGCAGGAGAACTGGGAAGCGGATATACAGTAACGGCTTTATACGAAATCATTCCTACTAATGTAAATTCTAAGTTTTTGCCCAAACAGAATAAACTTAAATATACTTCAAATTCTGTCAGTCAAAAGTCCGGAAATGAACTGGGAACTGTTAAATTCAGATATAAAAAACCTCAGGGAACCAAAAGTGCAGAAATTGTTCATGTAATAAAAAATACTGCCTCTCAGAAAGAAAGCAATGATTTTAAATTTGCGTCATCGGTTGCTTGGTTTGGACTGGTTTTAAGAGATTCAGATTTAATTACGAGAAAGAATTTATCCGAGATCGAAAAAATGGCGAAAGACAGCAAAGGCGAGGATAAAGAAGGATATAGAAAAGGATTTGTAAAAATGGTTCAGGATTATAAAAAGATGAGTAAATAAATTAAAGTTAGTGTTAACAGACATTCTCAAAGGATGTCTGTTTTTATTTTAAATAAACTTTCAAAAATTATTGAAAGTTCGAAAATTATTATTACATTTGTATCAGAAATTAAAAGTAAGACAAAATGCAACTTTCAGAAGCTAAAGAAAAATACATTCAGACTTGGGGTACATTTGCCACCAATTGGGGCATTAACCGTACGATGGCACAGGTTCATGCTTTGCTTTTGGCAAGTGGTAAAGCGCTTTCTACCGATGAGGTTATGGAGCAGCTTGAAATTTCAAGAGGAAATGCCAATATGAATCTCCGTGCACTGATGGATTGGGGAATCGTAAGAAAAGAATTTGTAAAAGGCGACCGTAAAGAATATTTTTTGGCAGAAAAAGACGTCTGGTTTTTATTCAAGCAGATTACAAAAGAAAGAAGAAAGAGAGAGATTGAGCCTGTTATTTCGTTTCTGGAAGAACTGAAAAATATTGAAGACAAAGATTCTGACGAAGCGAAAGAGTTCATTAAATTAATGGACGATTTCAGTTCTGTAACGGGGAAAATAAACAATATCATGGATCTCGCGATAAAAAGTGACGATCATTGGCTTGTTGGAAAGATTACGAATTTACTGAAGTAGTCGTTTGTTATTCTAAACGAAACTAACATAAAGTATATAAAAAGGAAATTTTCCTTTTTTATTTCAAATAAACTTTCAAAAATTATTGAAAATATAATAACAATAAAAACTTAAAACATGGAACGCAAAATTTTAACAGGAGAAGCAGTATTTCAGACAGTTATCAGCCTTATATTCTTTTCGTGTGCTATCGCTGATTATTTCGAACAAAAACCCGGAACAGAATTTTTTATAGCACTTTTTTATATTGGCATTTCCAACCTTATAGGCTTCTTATTGAGAGTTTCACTTAGCAAAAGCAGGTTTCACCGTTACTATTTTTATGGCGTTATTCTGTTTTTCATTATCCTGTATTTTGGTGCGGTATGTCTTAGTGATTCCAGAATGGATTTTGTAGTAAGTTTCATGGGCATCGGAGGCGTACTTTTTAATATTTACTATCTGATCTATGGCTTCTACAATGTTAAAACTATGCAACAGAATAAAACGGAAAAATAATTTTTTTGAAATTAAATTTCAAAATTTATTGAAAATATAATATTTATAAAATGTTCAATATTATTTCATATCTGCTTTTTCTATCCGTCAGTTCCTACATAACCATTGATGTCGGAAGAAGATGTTACAACGCAGGAAAACATTACCTGAACTATCTTATTCACGATGCAGATTTGTGTTTAACGATCAACAGAATTCTTTTGGGATGTTATTATCTGATCAATCTCGGGTACATCGCATTAAATCTGACGCATTGGGAAAAAGTAGATTCAATGGAAAAAATGTTATCTGTGACGGCAATCAGAATCGGTTATATCACCCTGATTTTATGTGTGCTGCACTTTATGAACATTTTCGCACTATACTTTTTAAGAAAAAATTTAACCATAAAATAATAAAACTATGAATGCAACAGCTCTTACCACAACGTACAATTTTCAGGCATACATGATCTATCTGCCAATTGTAATCCTCCTTACTGTATTGGTTTCCCAGTTTCTGTTCAAAAATTCCAAAGCGTTTATGATCGATATTTTTCATCAGAAAGAAGACATTGCAATGGCAACCAACTCTTTATTCAAGATCGGTTTTTACCTTTTAAATCTCGGTTTTGCCCTTTGTATCATTGAATTTTTTCAAATTGAAACCATTGAAAGGCTGGTTGTTGCTTTAAGCGAAAAAATCGGAGGATTTTCCATCTACCTCGGAGTGATGATGCTTCTGAACCTGCTTCTTTTCCTGAAAGGTCGTAAACACGCCATGAACAAAGATAAAATCATCAAAAATGAAAACACTGCTATTTAAAATCTGGATGTATTTCACCTTCAAAATCCAGAAAAAGAGAACAAGAGGAGATTTTTTAAACCTTTAAATTTAATAACCATGAAAACTTCTATTAAAAACGACTTTTACATTCAACTTTTATTCCTTGTAATCGGACTTATTTTGGTGTTCTTAGGAATTGTTGTTTTTGAAAATGCTACTGTTTTTCTTTTTTATTTCATAGTGGGAATACCTCAATTGATTAGTTTTATCAGCAGGGCCTTTCAGAAAACAAAGAAATCTTGGCTATATATTGTCTACGGAATTTTTATAATGCCTGTTTGGATTTCATGGCTGATTATTTTGGCTTTTAATAACAATAATGATGTCACCAATTTTTTCGGATATATTTTAATCGTATCAGTGTTTTACAGTCCGGTACTTGCAATCCTCTACATTATAGATTGTTATAAAACTTATGAATACTAAAAAAACAGGATCATGAAAACTTTCATTATATGTGATTTTTGTCTTCAAATTTTATTTTTAATAGCGGGAATTGTTCCAGCCTTTATGTGTGAATCATATTTTCAGGGAATACCATTTTATTTTATAGTAGGATTTCCACAATTAATAAGCTATATCATAAAACTTTTCTTGGATGTAGAAAGATCTTCAATTTCATTTATTTACGGATTCTTTATCATACCAATTTGGATTTGTCTTGCTTTAAATATGTTTTTTGGAGAATATTCCTATGAGCTTAATAATATATTGATGATGATTCCATTTTACGGTCTTTTTTACAGTCCGATACTCGCAATCCTTTACATTATAGATTGTTACAAACTCTGTAAATACTGAAAAAACAGAACCATGAAAACCCTCGAAATCTTAAAAACTAAAAAATGGATTCCAGTGAATTAATAAAAAAAGTAGAATGGAAAGACCTCAAATCTCTTTCCACAAAAGAAATGCTGATTGAAAATAATATCAGTCTTCCCTGGCTTTTTGCCTCTTTATTTTTAGCTTACAAAGGATACTATTGGGCTGCACTTCCGTTTTCCGGATTTTATTTCCTTACCGCTTTACGACAGGTTCACAATGGGTTTCACAACTCACTCGGAACAGGGAAATTTCTTACATGGCTGTAAATGTATTTAAACAGCATTTCAATGATAACATCTATTCATGCCGTGAAATTCAATCACATCAGACATCATAAATTTTGTTTGGGGGAAGAAGATTATGAAGGGAAATCTGCCGGAATGAAATGGTATGAAGCCATTTTATACGGACCAAAACATCTGTTTCTTATACATTGGATCACCTTCAAAAAAGCGAATAAAAATTATAAAAAGAACATGATTTTTGAATTAATTTCAATCTCTGTTTTTGTCAGTTGTGCATTTTATTTTCAGGTCAATTTTTTAATCTATCATATTTCAATCATGCTCTTCGGAGAGTGTTTAATGGCGTTTTTCGCAGTCTGGACAGTTCATCACGATACCCATGAAAATCCAGACCTAGCAAGAACACAACGTGGATTCTGGAAAAATAAAATGACATTCAGTATGTTTTATCACATGGAACATCATCTTTTTCCCGCTGTTCCCACCATTAAATTGCCGGAATTGGCAAAGAGAATTGATGAAATTTTACCTGAATTAAATAAAAAACAAACTTTTTAAAATGTCAACAATCTATTTAGATACCATCATCAAAGCCAACATTCAAACTGTTTTTGATCTTGCGAGAGACATCGATCTGCATCAGAAATCAACTTTTAAAACAGAAGAAAAAGCAATCGCAGGACGAACTTCAGGACTCATTGAAGAAGGCGAAACGGTAACGTGGAGAGCAAAACATTTAGGAATCTATCAAACCCTGACTACAAAAATTATCAGCATGAAGAAACCTTATCATTTCACAGATACGATGTTGAAGGGTGCTTTCAAATCCATGAAACATCAGCACATTTTCAGGCAGGAAGGTAAAAACACAATCATGACAGACATCTTCGAATTTCATTCCCCTTTCGGATTCATAGGAAAAATTTTCGATGCTCTGTTTCTTAAAAATTACATGAAAAACTTTCTTTTAGAGAGAAATAAATTGATAAAAACTGTTGCAGAAAATAAGCAGAAGCGCGAGCGAAGCGAGCGTCAAAACGTTTAGTATGAGCGATGTCATGTTGAGCTTTAAATTTATCCTGAGCTTGACTAAGGAAAGTATCTCAATATTTAAATCCATCAACTTTCAACTAACAACAATCAACCAAAGTCATGAACTTCCTAAAAGCCGAATGGCGAAAACTAGCCATCATCAATTACGAAATTAAACCCGAAATTCTACAGAAATATCTTCCAAAAGGTACAGAACTCGATTTTTACAAGGGAAAATGCTATGTAAGTGTAGTCGGATTTATGTTTTTAAATACAAAATTACTCGGACTTCCGATTCCTTTTCACAGAAATTTCGAAGAAGTAAATTTAAGATTTTATGTAAAGAAAAAAGAAGGTTATGATTGGAAAAGAGGAGTGGTTTTCATCAAAGAAATTGTTCCGAAACCGGCTTTAAGTTTTGTGGCAAATTCGGTTTACAAAGAAAATTATAAAACAATGCCGATGAAAAATATCATTCATCAAAAAGATCGAGAACTGCTGATAAAATACTCTTGGAAAGATAAAGAATGGCATTCAATAGAGATCAGTGCAGAAAGTGAACCATTAAAAATGGAAAACAATTCTGAATTTGAGTTCATTACTGAACATTATTACGGTTTTACAAAAAAAGAAAATAAAACATCAGAATATCAAGTCTGCCATCCGAAATGGGATTATTATTTGGTCAAAAATTATCAGTTAAAAATAAATTTTCAAAAAGTATACGGTAATGATTTTGAATGTTTAAATCATAGGAAACCAATTTCTGTAATGCTTGCAGAAGGTTCTGAAATTGAAGTAAAAACAAAAAAGTATTTGATCTAAGCGATCAATAAATTACAAATATCTTTCTTTTACGGCTAAAATCAGTTATATGATAAAAAACACAAAATCTTAACATTGTCCGAATAAAAATAAATGCTAAATTTGGAGAGTGAATGTTCACTAACTTTAATTATAAGAATGAAATTAGATATTACCAACAGACAGATTGAAATTATAAAAGCATCGGGTAAAATATTGATGGAGAAAGGAATTGTGGGTCTTACGACAAAAAATTTAGCTGCTGAAATCGGTTTCTCTGAAAGTGCTCTCTACAGACATTTTAAGGATAAAGAGTCAATAATTTCACTCTTAATTCAATATCTGGCAGAAAATATCAACGAAAGATTTACAAAGATTATGAGCTCAGATCTCAACGGAGAAGAAAAATATCTTGCTGTTTTCGGGAGCCAGTTTCAGTTCTTTAAAGATAATCCTCATTATATTGCGGTTATTCTTTCCGATGGATTGATGGACAGTTCGGAAGTGATAAAAGAAAGCATAAAAAATTTAATACAGAGAAATTCTAAATTCCTCATCGAACTCATTGAAAACGGAAAACAAAATCATTTCTTTACCCATAAAATTGATACCGAAGATATGGTTCATATCATGATGGGAACCTTCAGATTACAAATGCTGAAATGGAAAATGGCAGATTTCAGTTTTGATATTACCGAAAAAGGAATGAAAACCATGAAAGGCCTATTAACACTTATTAAAAACTAAAATAAAAAAATACAATGAACCTGAAAAAATTACATGAAGAAAGTTCCGGAGTACTGGCTAAAACAATCTTTTCTGCTTCCGAAGGTAAAGTTATTTCCTTGCAGATCCTGAAGAACAACAGGCTGAAAGAACATATCACAAAAGTTCTTGCAATGCTTCTGTGTATAACCGGAGAAGCCGTTTATGAAGATGAAAACAACCCCAAAATATCCCTGTTTTCTGGTGATTTTACAGAAATAAAACCAGATGTAAAACATTGGGTGGATGGTATCGAAAACTGTAATCTGCTTCTTATAAAATAACTTATGAAAAGGTGTCAGTTTTTATATACATCCTTTGTCTTTCTGATTTTTTTCAGCGTTATAAATGGACAGGAAAAAAGAGAATTTACCTCTTTTAAAGAAGTTCTGGAATATGTTAAAGCCACAAATCATCAGTTTAAAAATGCCGAATGGCAGACCAGATTAGCAGACTTAA
Source organism: Chryseobacterium sp. MMO-72 (assembly GCF_037146035.1). Taxonomy (NCBI): domain Bacteria; kingdom Pseudomonadati; phylum Bacteroidota; class Flavobacteriia; order Flavobacteriales; family Weeksellaceae; genus Chryseobacterium; species Chryseobacterium sp. MMO-72. The sequence continues at coordinate 17,471 of NZ_JBBCWG010000025.1, read as the reverse complement.
CAAGAAAAACCGCAAAATTAAATCTGCTGAATCCCAAAATTCCGGCATCTGCACAGGTACTGGATAATATTACCCAGCAGGTCAGCTTTTTACCGGGACAGATTTTCGGGCAGCCGCAGGGAACTTTTAAAGAAGTAACGATTGGTCAGCAATATGCATCCACATTCAGTGTACAGCCACAATTTGATATCATCAATTTAGCAAATTATGCTCAGATTAAATCGGCAAAAACGAATCAGCTTCTGGTTGAAAATCAGAACAAGATCAACGAACAGAATGTATATGACCAGATCAATATGGTGTATTTTAACATTCTTTCCTTTAATGAGCAGAAAAAAATACTCGAAGAAAATATTATTATTGCCAAAGATATTCTCAGAATCATTCAGAACAAATTCACGGAAGGAATTGCAAGAAAACAGGAGGTAAATGAGGCTGAAACCAATTTGATTTCCTTGGAGGACAAGCTTCAGCAAATAGAGCTGAATACAGAAATTCAGGTTCAGACCTTCAATTTATTTCTCGAAAATAGCGTAAAAGCAACACTTTCTGAAGATTTGTGGACTTACGAAAACAGCAATGCGCCTCTAACCACACAAAACAGTCTTTTGGCAGAAAATGCAAAACTACAATATGAATTATCCGAACAGGAATATAAAGGATTAAAATTCCAGAATTATCCCGTCCTTAGTTTTATTTCATCTTTCAACTGGCAGAATCTGAGCAATGATTTTGCTTTCTCTAAGAATTCCGACTGGATCAATTTTAATTACATCGGGTTAAAATTATCCTACGATTTGCCTACGACCGTTACCAAATATTCTAACCTGAAATCCAAGAAAATTCAACTGGAAATCGCGAAAAACAATCAGGAATTCAGCAAAAAAGAAAACGAAAACAAAAATAAGCAGATGATTCTGGAATATGAAAAAGCCCTTCTGCAAAACGAAAATTTCAGAAAAATTTATACTCTGAAGAAAGACACCTATGAAAAAAACTTCAATCAGTTTAAAGAAAATATCCTGCCTTTGGATAAATTGCTCATTTCACAGAATGATATGTTAACAAGCCGCCTTAATGTGGTTTATTCACTGGCAAATATTGGTTTTGCCAAAGCTAAAATAGAAATCAGCAATAGATTTTAAAGTTCACAAAAAGACAACCCCAATGAATACAGAAAGAAATTATTCAGAATTATCCCATCAGAAATACAGGCTGAAAACATTAGTTTTAGCTCTTTTTTTTATACTTTTTTTATTTTCCTGCACAAAAAAGGAAGAAGTAAAACCCGTTGTTCAGGATATAAAAGAGCTTGTCTTTGCATCTGGAGATTTAGAATGGGAAAACGCTTACAATCTTACCGCGCAATCCGATGGAATATTGTTGAATGCAGATTTTGAAGTAGGAGATAAAATTTCAAAAGGAAAAAATGTAGCGGATATTGATAACAGATCAAGCGAAGTTAATGCCGAAATCGCCAATGAACAACTGGCAATTTCCAATGAAAATCTTACCCCAAATTCACCTCAGATTCAGCAGTTAGAACAGAATATTCAGTTTGCCGAAAACAAATATACTCAGGATAAAATTCAGGCAGAACGCTACGAAAGACTCTACAAAAGCCAAAGCGTGGCAAAGGTAGAATATGAAAACATGCAGCTTACTGCAAAAAACTCCTTATCCAGCTTAAATGCGCTGAAAAAACAGAAATTACAGATCCTGCAGCAGGCTGAAATTCAGAAAATTGCATCAAAAGGACAGGCGGAAAACAGCAGAATTGTCCGGGGTTTTAATCACATCACGGCAACTGTGAGCGGAACAGTAATTAAAAAGCTGAAGTCGAAAGGAGATTATGTGCGGAAAGGAGATATAATCGCCACGATTGCCGATGATCAGAAAGTGGAAGCCGTACTCAATGTAGACGAAAATAACATCGGGAAAATCAAAGTCGGGCAGACTGTTTACGTAAAACTAAATACAGACAAAAATAAAGTATACAACGGAAAAATATCCGAGATTCTATCCGCTTTTAACGAACAGACCCAGTCGTTTATCTGCAAAGTTACTTTTGATAATACATTGAATGCATCTTTATTCGGAACACAGCTTGAAGCCAATATTTTGGTGGGAGAAAAGAAAAATGCACTACTCATCCCGAGAGAACTGATGGGATATGGAAATAAAGTAAACGTGAAAGGAAAAGAACAGCCGGTAATCATAAAATCAGGGATTGTTTCCACAGATTATGTAGAAGTACTTTCCGGAATTACGAAAGATGATGTTTTACTTCCTCTAAAACCATAAGTATGAACATCAATTCTCTTATTTCAAAAACCTATATCTTTTCCAATAAAAAGCTTACTGCGGTTGCCGTTTTGGGAGTGTTGCTGGGAATGTCTGTCTATATTTTCATGAACTGTCTTCTGGTAGGTTTCGACAGGACTTCCAACGCCTCCGTTTTCCGAAACACTTCCCACATCAGAGTATACAAAGATGATGAAATAAGCAGGGTTTTACCCGAAAACAAGGCAGGAAACTTCATCATTATCAATCCGAAAGTAGTTCCCGATAACAATACGATCATCAACCCGAAATTAATCTTAGCAACCATTCTAAAGCAGAAAGAAGTAACCGTTGCTGCTCCACAGGTAAATGCGAGTGTTTTTTACAATAACGGAAAATCTCAGATTTCGGGTATTGCAGCGGGGATAAATCCCGATGAAGCCAACCTTATGTACGATATAAAATCGTTTATGGTAGAAGGAAAATATGATCTCTTAAAATCCAATCCCAACGGAATTATTATCGGAAGCGGAATTGCAGAAAAAATGAATGTTGAAGTAGGCGATAACATCAATTTAACATCTTCAAGAGGCGTTAACCGAACCTTTAAACTCATCGGGATTTTCAAAACCAACAATTCTGCAGTAGACAAAACAAAATCATACATTAATCTCGCTTCCTCACAGCAGTTATTAAAAGAAGGAAATTCCTACATAACCGATATTAATGTAAATGTTACCGATCCGGAGACTGCAGGAGATATGGCAAAAAAACTGACGCAGATTACAGGATATAAAGCCGAAGGATGGAAGGAAGCTAATCAGACATTAATGGCAGCTAATAAAATGCGGAAACTGATTATCTCATTCGTTTCACTTACCATTCTATTGGTTGCAGGTTTTGGAATTTACAATATTCTGAACATGACGGTATCACAGAAAATTAATGATATTGCGATCTTAAAAGCGATTGGCTTCAAAGGTAAAGATGTGATCCGTATTTTTGTGATGCAGGCAATTTCTATAGGAATCATGGGAGTAATAGGAGGAATTATTTTAGCTACTGTTCTCATTACCATCTTAAAAACAGTGTATCTTGGTGGTGATATCGGTTATTTTCCTATAGACTATGAACCCGTAAAATACATTCAGGGAATTGTAATCGGCTTGGGAATTACTTTTTTTGCGGGATATATTCCTGCTAAAAAAGCAGCAGGTATAGATCCGGTAGAAATATTTAGAAAATAAATGATGACCACAATTTTAAAAACAGAAAAAGTAAATAAATTTTTTCACGATCCTGTTGAATTTCAGGTACTCAAAAACATAGAATTTGAAGTACAAAAAGGAGAATTCCTTTCCATGATCGGGAAATCCGGAAGCGGAAAATCTACCCTGTTGTACATCCTTTCCACGATGGATACAGATTATAAGGGGAATCTTTATATTGATAATCAGCTTACAACAGGTCTCAATAAAGATAAGCTTGCAGAACTGCGGAACGAAAAAATAGGATTTGTTTTCCAGTTTCATTATTTGCTTCCCGAATTTTCTTGCCTGAAAAATGTAATGATTCCTGCATTAAAACTTGGAAAATTAAACGAAAAAGAAATTGAACACAAAGCTTATGAAAAACTGGAAATGCTGGGATTGAAAGATCAGGCTCTGAAGCCGGCAAGCAAACTTTCAGGAGGACAGCAGCAACGTGTTGCAATCGCCAGAGCACTCATCAATGATCCGTTGATTATCATGGGAGACGAACCGACAGGAAATCTCGACAGTAAGAATACAGACATTGTTTTTGATATTTTTCAGGAGCTTACCAAAACCTACGGTCAGACGATTATTGCAGTTACTCATGATGATGATTTTGCCCGCAAAAGCGACCGTATTATTGAGATGAAAGACGGAGAAATTATCAAAAAGTAAACATCTGAAAATAAAAACCAAAATGAAAATAATCATCGCCGCCGGAACAGGCTTTCTCGGTAAAAACCTTGAAAAATATTTTACTGAAAAAGGAAACGAAGTATATATTTTAACCCGAAACCCAAAACAGAAAAATGAATTGTATTGGGATGCCAAAACTTTGGGCGAATGGAAAAAATTACTCGAAAATTCTGATTCTCTGATCAATCTTGCCGGTAAATCCGTCGATTGCAGATATACGGAAAATAAAAAAAAAGAAATTTACAATTCAAGAATTGAAAGCACAAAAGTTCTTCAGCAGGCAATTGATGAATGTATCCATAAACCCAAAATCTGGCTCAATGCAAGTTCCGCAACCATTTACGTTCATTCAGAAAAACATTTGAACACAGAAGAAAACGGTATCATTGGCGACGATTTTTCCATGAACATCTGTAAAAGCTGGGAAAATGAATTTTTTAAATCAGAAACAGAAAATTTACGAAAAGTTGCGTTACGGACTTCCATCGTTTTAGGAAATAACGGCGGAGATTTCCCTAAACTGAAGAGTCTTACCAAATTCGGATTGGGCGGAAAACAGGGAAAAGGAAACCAAAATGTGAGCTGGATTCACATTAATGATTTTTGCAGAGCAGTAGCGTTCATTCTTGAACATGAAAATATTTCAGGAACTATCAATATTACAGCACCTAATCCTTTATCCAACGAAGAATTTATGAAAAAATTAAGAAAACAAATGAAAATACCGTTTGGATTGAATGCTCCGGTTTGGCAACTTGAAATTGCATCCATATTTTTAAATACCGAAACCGAATTACTATTAAAAAGCCGGAATGTCTACCCTGAAAAATTAATCAAAAGCGGCTTTGAATTTACTTATGCAAATATTGAATCTGCATTTAACGATTTGATTTAAAAATAAACGGAATTAGAAACCCATGCAACAGAAAATCTTTGATTTTCTTCTTATGTGATCTTCTAAATATATAATTAAACTAAACTTATGTGACTTATGTCAAGAAAAACTTTTGTCCCTTTTGTAGTTAAAAATTTACGGTGAAATATTAAATTAGCAAAAACTAAACGTCAATGTTCATCAGACAAAAAACAAAAGCCATCCTCCTTTCATCATTTCTTACGTCATCCGCTTTTTTTTCTCAGGCTCACAACGTTTCTGAAGGTTATCAGAAACCTACCGATCCGCTTGTTGTTCAAAATCTGGAAAACTGGCAGGATTTAAAATTCGGACTCTTCATGCATTGGGGAACCTACAGCCAATGGGGAATTGTCGAAAGCTGGAGCCTCTGTCCCGAAGACGAATCATGGACACAAAGAAAACCCGAACACGGAAAATCGTACTATGAATACGTAAAAAACTATGAAAATCTTCAGACCACTTTCAATCCGGTTCAGTTCAATCCACAGAAATGGGCAGAAGTTGCGAAAAAGGCAGGAATGAAATATGTGGTTTTTACAACAAAACACCACGACGGTTTTGCAATGTTTAATACCCAACAGTCTGATTACAAAATTACTTCTTCCAAAACGCCTTTTTCCAAAAATCCGAAAGCAGACGTAACAAAAGAAATTTTCAATACATTCCGAAATAGCGGGTTTAAAATCGGAGCTTACTTTTCAAAACCCGATTGGCATTCCGACAATTACTGGTGGTCGTATTTTCCGCCAAAAGACCGAAATGTAAACTACGATCCTAAAAAATATCCTGAAAAATGGAACAGTTTTAAAAACTTTACCTTTAACCAACTCAACGAAATCACCTCCAATTACGGTAAAATTGATATTCTTTGGTTAGACGGAGGCTGGGTTCGTCCCTTTAATACCATCGATCCCAATGTAGAATGGCAGAGAACCATCAAAGTTGAACAGGACATCGATATGGATAAAATCGGAACAATGGCGCGTAAAAACCAACCCGGAATCATTGTCGTAGACCGTACCGTTCCAGGAAAATGGGAAAATTACGTAACGCCGGAACAGGCGGTTCCCGAAAAACCACTTTCCATTCCCTGGGAAAGCTGCATCACAATGGGAGATTCCTTTTCCTATGTTCCCAATGACAATTACAAATCCTCTCAGAAAATCATCGAAACGTTAATTAAAATCATCTCAAGAGGCGGAAATTACCTCATGAATATTGCTCCCGGACCGAATGGTGATTATGATCCTGTAGTTTACGAAAGACTGAAAGAAATTTCAAGTTGGATGGATAAAAACCAGTCGGCTGTTTTTGCAACAAGAAGCATTGCCCCTTATCATGACGGAAATTTTTACTACACGAAAAGCAAAGACGGAAAAACAGTGAATATTTTTCATCTGGATGAAAAAGTAAATTATCTGGCTCCTTCTACGTTAAATTTTACAATTCCGGAAAATTTTAAACCAAAATCATTAAAAATTTTAGGATTATCCAATAAAATCCAGTGGAAACAAAACGGAAATTCAATTGAAATCAATTTACCAAAAGAAAGAAACCAGTTAAAATATTCAACCGTAATCCAGATTACTCAGTAGTTCAAATTGTGACTATTTTTATATCAAAAACGACCTAGGAAATCGAAGCGTTAAGAAAATTAAAACTTAATCCGTTAAGAAATTCCCATTGTTTAAAGCGCGACACAGATATTGAACCGAAGAACTAATACCAAATTCGCGCAAGTTTTGGGAATTTTAGGATTAAATTTTAATTTTTAGCGGAGAGTTCCAAGTCTTGAATTTTTGGTTCTTTTGTTTTAAGACAAAAGAACAATAATTAAATCAAATTATGTATGTTCTTTAAATTTCGTTTTAAAATCATAGCAATCTCATTATTGAGCACAACACTTATTTCAGCTCAAAAACCGTTATACAAAGATCCCAAACAACCTGTTGAAGCCAGAGTTCAGGATCTATTGAAACGCATGACGCCCGAAGAAAAATTCTGGCAATGCTTTATGATTCCCGGAGATCTGGATAACGTTCCGAAAGATCAGTATTCCCACGGAATCTTCGGTTTGCAGGTAAGCGCAGGAAATCAGGGAGGCGGAGTTGCAGGACAAATGCTGAAATACAACGCCAATGAAGATGCAGAAAGACTCGCAAAAAAGATCAATGCCATTCAGAAATATTTTGTGGAAGAATCAAGACTGGGAATTCCGATTATTCCTTTCGATGAAGCTTTGCACGGATTAATGCGTGAAGGAGCAACTGCTTTTCCACAGGCAATTGGTTTATCCGCAACATTCAATCCTGAGTTAATGAAAGAAGTTTCAACGGCCATTGCAAAAGAATCTAAACTGAGAGGAATCCGTCAGATTTTAACGCCGGTTGTCAATTTTGCAAGCGATGTACGATGGGGAAGAACGGAAGAAACATATGGGGAAGATCCGTTTCTGACTTCCGTAATGGGGGTAAATTTCGTCAGTTCTTTTGAAAATCAGGGAATTATTACCACTCCGAAACACTTTTTAGCTAATGTTGGAGAGGGTGGAAGAGATTCATATCCGATTCACTGGAGCAGAAGATATTTGGAGGAAACCCATTTGATTCCTTTTCAGAAAGCTTTTCAACAGGGAAAAAGCCGTTCGGTAATGACTTCCTACAATTTGCTTGACGGAAGACCTTCAACGGCAAATCATTGGCTGTTAACAGAGAAATTAAAAAAAGACTGGAATTTTAAAGGATTTGTCATCAGCGATGCAAGTGCAGTCGGAGGAGCCAATGTGTTACATTTTACGGCAAAAGATTACGATGATGCTTCTGCACAGGCAATCAATGCGGGGCTTGATGTGATTTTTCAGACAGAATATCAACATTACAAACTTTTTATTCCTCCGTTTTTGGATGGAAGAATTTCTCAGGAAAGAATTGATGATGCAGTCGCGAGAGTTTTGAGGGCAAAATTTGAACTCGGTTTGTTTGAAAATCCTTACGTTTCCAACAAAGACATTGCAGAATTAAAAAAAATCAATCACAAAACATTGGCGGAAAAAGCTGCGGCAGAATCTTTTGTTTTGCTACAAAATAACAATAAAACCCTTCCGATTTTTGAGAATTACAAAAAGATTTTAATAGTGGGGACAGATGCTGCAGATGCAAGATTGGGTGGTTATTCCGGACCGGGAAACAGCAAAGTCAGTATTTTGAACGGAATTAAAAATTTCGCTAAAAATAAAAATTTCGCTAAAAATAAAAATATCGAAATCGCTTATTCAAAGGGAATCGACTGGAATATAAAGGATTTTCTGACCGTTCCTGCTGAGGTTCTGTCTTCTGAAAATCAAAAAGGGTTAAAGGGAAGTTATTTTTCAAATTCTGAATTAAAAGGAAATCCCGCTTTTGAAAAACAGGACGAACAACTGAATTTCAAGTGGACTTTGTATTCGCCCAATCCTGAAAAATTGCAGCCAGACAACTACAGTGTTCGCTGGAAAGGAAAACTGGAAGCTCCAAAATCGGGAAAATATCAGTTAGGTTTAAGAGGAAATGATGGTTTCAGATTGTTTTTAAACGGTTCATTGTTAATTGACCATTGGGAAAAGCTGAGCTATTCAACCAAAACCGTTGAAGTAGAATTTAATAAAGGTCAGAAATACGATATTGTGGTTGAATTTCACGAAAACAGGGGCGAAGCCAACATTGAACTGATCTGGAACTATGGCTTATATGACTATCAAAAAGATTTTAATGATGCTTTGAAGCAGGCACAGAATGCAGATTACATCATTGTTACCGCCGGAATTCATGAAGGAGAATTTCAGGATCGTTCTTCGTTAAGTCTTCCCGGAAATCAGGAAAAATTCATCCATGAATTATCAAAATTAAATAAACCGACAACGGTTGTTTTGGTAGGTGGTTCTGCCATAAAAACAACGGGTTGGAAAGATAAAGTCGGAGCGATTCTGGATGTCTGGTATCCCGGAGAAGAAGGCGGAAATGCAGTGACAAAAGTACTTTTCGGAGAAGAAAATCCTTCAGGAAAACTGCCGATAACATTCCCTGTTGAGGAAGGACAGCTGCCTTTAACCTACAATCATCATCCTACAGGACGTGGAAACGATTATTATGATCTGAGCGGCGAACCTTTATATCCTTTCGGTTTCGGATTAAGCTATACCACTTTTGAAATCTCAGATTTACAGTTAAATAAAACAACATATTCTGAAAATGATACGATTGTTGCGAAAGTTACTGTGAAAAATGCAGGTTCAAAAGCAGGAAGCGAAGTCGTTCAGTTGTATGTAAAAGATCTGCTGGCTTCGGTTTCAAGACCGGTTATTGAACTGAAAGGCTTTCAGAAAGTATATTTAAAACCAGGAGAATCCAAACAGATTTCGATTGAAGTTCCCGCGAAAGATTTACAGTTTTTAGATGAAAAAATGAACTGGATTGTCGAAAAAGGAACGTACAGAGTTTTGGTGGGAAATTCTTCCAAAAATCTGCCTTTGAAACAGAATATTGAAGTTGAGTAGTCCGGCGTAAAAAAATTATGGTATGATATATGTAATATTTAGCCCGAACGTGAATGAAATTCATTACGAATTTATTCAAAAAAGTAAAATGTTATGAAAAATTTATTTATATCAGCCGTTTTATTAGTAGGATTATCAATGAATGTTTATGGACAAAAGCGTCCGCCAGCACCTCCTCATCCTTCAAAAAGTGAACTGATCAGCATCAAGTCGAAAGAACTTGACAGAAGATACAACGCAGAGAAAAAAGCAATTTTAAATCATCCGCTTGCTACCAAAAGAATGAAGCAGGATCAGTTAAGAGCTTTGAACGAAAAATACCAGAGTCAGAAAAGATTACTGAGAAAAATGTAATTTCCGAATACGATAAAAGAGGCTATCTAAGACAGATAGCCTCTTTTTTATATTTTCCTAAGGAATAAAAATCAAAGATTTTTAAAAGCTATTATGAGCTTTTTCATTTATAATAATCGGCTTTAAATAAAAGTTTAGTTCATCTTTTGTGCCTTTTTCGGTTAAAAAAAAGTTTAAACAGACTTATTAATAAACCTTTCTTGCAAGCAATAGATTTAAAAGAAATGTTCCGGTCCAGTTACTGTTATTGGAGCCATTATTTCCTACAAAATCCACGCGCGCAACAGAAACCGTAAGTCTCGTTTTACCAGAAGTTCCGTTATTGGCAAGGCTTACAAAAGAAGCCGTGAAAACATCCGGAAAACTGGAATTATTTCCTGCGGTAAGCGAAGGATTCATATTGGTAATATTAAAAGGAGTTCCCTGATATTCGTAAACCAGAGTCATTCTGCTCGCATTGGAAAAACCTGTTCCTACAGAGTATGTGGTAGATGATTTACTAATGACCCACCAAGCATCGGTTCCTGTTCCAGTATCATATGCTGTATTAGAATGTCCGGTCCAGTCGGCAACCGGAGCTGTTCCCGAAGCGTGCGGCGGTATCGAAAGCTGTGTTCCGTAGATTTCCACATTATTAGGCTTCGGAAGCGTGATAAAAGAAAGATCCCATGTTCCGCCGGTAGTGTTGCTGTTATTTACCACTTCTGCATACGCTCCAGTAGGAATGATAAATGTAGAAACCGGAGTATTGTCTATTCTTAGCGTATTTCCTCCTGAAGCCTGTAAAGTAATATTGAAAGCAGATATATTTTTTATCTTATAAATTCTTCCTGTAAAACTTGAAGCTCCGGAACCGATTGCCGGTAGCGTAAACGTAGAATTGGCAGTACCATTATAGGTGATGTAATGATCGTTTGTAACGATAGCATAGGTAGTTGCTGTTACCTGTCTATAATTCGCACTCACAGATCCGTTAATGTCTAATGTGCTGGTTGGTTGGTTTTTACTGATTCCCACTTGTGCGTTAGCGAGAAATCCGCATATCACAAAAATCGAAAAAATCTTTTTCATATCATGTTTGTTTTAATTGATTACTTCAAAAATATTAAAATTTTAATATGTAATTTATTTTTTAACTATCATTTTTAATAGTTTTAATAAATTGTGTTGATAATATTAATCTAATAGCTGCTTTAATGAATATTTTAAAATATTTTCAGATTTTATAGTTTTATTTTAAACTTAAGTGATTACAGCTTCTGATGATGAAAAATAGTAAATAAAACCTTTAAGGGGGCAATTTCGACAGAATGCCATACATCCGATATTTTTCCTTAAATTCGCATAAAAATTTTAAACTAATGAATTACGATATTATTGTCATCGGAAGTGGCCCTGGCGGATACGTTACAGCAATCAGAGCGGCACAATTAGGTTTCAAAACAGCAATTATTGAAAAAGAAAATTTAGGAGGAATCTGCCTTAACTGGGGATGTATTCCAACCAAAGCTTTATTGAAATCGGCTCAGGTTTTTCATTATATCAACCATGCTGAAGATTATGGTTTGAATAAAGTGGAAGCAAGTTTTGAGTTTCCAAACGTAATTCAGAGAAGCCGTGGCGTTGCATCGAAAATGAGCAAAGGGATTGAATTCCTGATGAAGAAAAATAAAATCGACGTTATCCTTGGAACTGCAAAAGTACAGAAAGGTAAAAAAGTTTCTGTTACAGATAAAGAAGGAAAAGTAACTGAATATACAGGAACCCACATCATTATCGCAACAGGAGCACGTTCAAGAGAATTACCGAACTTACCACAGGACGGTAAAAAAGTAATCGGATACAGACAGGCATTGTCTCTTCCTGAGCAGCCAAAATCTATGATTGTTGTAGGTTCAGGAGCTATCGGAGTAGAATTTGCCGATTTCTATAACACGATGGGGACAAAAGTAACGGTTGTAGAATTTATGCCAAACATCGTCCCTGTAGAAGACGAAGAAATTTCTAAACACTTAGAAAAATCTCTGAAAAAATCTGGAATTGATATAATGACCAATGCTTCAGTAGAAAGCGTGGATACAAGCGGAGAAGGAGTAAAAGCTACTGTAAAAACAGCAAAAGGAAACATCGTTCTTGAAGCTGATATCTTATTATCTGCTGTTGGTATCGCCGCAAACATCGAGAACATCGGTCTTGAAGAAGTGGGAATTCAGACAGATAAAGGAAGAGTTCTGGTAAATGAATGGTACGAAACTTCAGTTCCGGGTTATTATGCAATCGGAGACATCATTCCTACTCAGGCTTTAGCACACGTAGCTTCAGCAGAAGGAATTACCTGCGTTGAAAAAATCAAGGGAATGCACGTTGAGAAAATCGACTATGGCAATATTCCGGGATGTACATACTGTCACCCTGAAGTAGCTTCAGTAGGTCTTACAGAAAAGCAGGCGAAAGAAAAAGGATACGAAATTAAAGTAGGTAAATTCCCTCTTTCTGCAAGTGGAAAAGCAACGGCAAACGGAAATACGGATGGTTTCATTAAAGTTATTTTCGATGCAAAATACGGAGAATGGTTAGGATGCCACATGATCGGAGAAGGTGTTACAGATATGGTTGCAGAAGCGGTTGTTGCCAGAAAACTGGAAACTACAGGTCATGAAATCATCAAATCTATTCACCCGCACCCTACAGTTTCTGAAGCCATTATGGAAGCTGCAGCGGCAGCGTATGGTGAAGTAATTCACATTTAATTTTTCACTTTGTCAAAGTTGAAAATCTTTGACAAAGGTTAACAATATCAAAACCACAGATCAGTAGTCTGTGGTTTTTCTTTTTGAAAGAGCCTGTTTCAATTTGATATTTAAAATTTTAAGATTCGATTATTTTATCACGCAAAGTTTTAATTCAACTTTACACATTATTCTTAGAAAGCATTGGCAAATAAAATTTGCTTCACGAAGCCTGAAAATAGTGCTTCATCAAATCAACTTGTTGATTCTTCTTTGTTCACTTAAATATTTAACCTCAGTTCGGGATAAGAAATAAATTTAAATAATTGATTTATCGCATTATAGTAATTTATCGCAAAGAAAAGCAAAAGATTTTTTTTACTTATTGAAAGTTTGCAAGCTAAACAAAGACATTTCGTTTATTTAAAAAAGACAAAAATGGTATTACTTTGATCAATTTTACGCCTTTGTATATCTTAAAAGCTGAATTCCTGATAATTGAATCTCTTTGTTTAACCTTGCGTTTAAGAAGACTTATCTCGAACTCAGATAGTTAAATCTTTAAATAAAAACTTTGCGTCAAAAAATGAATGAAATTTTTCAATATTTAATCAAATTTAAACACTCTTTAAGATGATTTTTTTTGATTTTATCTCGGTTATTTTCTTATTTTAGTCAGTCAATAAATACAAATAAACTATGTTTAAAAAATTAGCTGCGGAAGCTTTAGGATTGGGAGACATCGGTAAAATCATTCCTTCTCAGGATTATGATAAAGTAGACTCAGACGATTATATCCTTTCCGAAGATAACGAGAAAATTTTCTTCCTCATTAAATCTAAAAGAGACGAATATTGCTTTACCAACAGAGCTTTGATCCACATCGACGGAGCCAGTGCGTTAGACAAAAAAAGAGTCTTGAAGAGATATGAATATTACCAGTTTCCTTTCTCTAATATTGCTTTACAGACGGCAGGAACCATTGATCTTGATGTAGAAATTTCTTTCAATATCGGGAATGTTCCAATGATGATCAGCGTTGCAAAAGGGCAGATCGATCAGCTGAAAGATCTGTATAAAGCACTTTTGGCAATTCAGCAGGAAGTTCACCACAATCATTCTTTGCTGAATTTTTCTAACGACAGCATCCAGAAAGCCATCACCACAGTAGCTTCCGGAAAACAGGAAAATGTTTCGAAAAGTCAGGAACTGAGAGCCATCAACGAATATATTTTTGCATGGAATACCAACAGTTTTGATAAATACAATCAGAAAGATTTTTCAAGAATTTTTGAGAAGTACATTAATAATTAACATTCTTACGTAAATATCAGTCCGGTAACTTTCCGGACTTTTTTAAACCACTATTCGTGAAAAAAATCATTTTTTTCTGAAGAAAGCCTCTTTATTAAACGAGTTTAAACTTTTAAAATTAAAATAGTCATATTAGAAAACGTAAATACACAATATTTTTTATTAGTCTTAAATCTTTAAGGCACAGGAAAATCAAAGATTTTCAATAGGGATTGTGATGCTTAATTTTATCGCAAAAAAATCTTTGCGTTTTAAGACAAGACCGTATTTTAATGAATATTTTGCGCCTTTTCGATGGCTATAGCTATTAAGTTTAAACACGTTTAACATTAAATACTTAATAATATAAATCATTATAGTTTAAGAACAAGTCATCAATATTCATTTAAGCATAATTTTATTTGTGTTAAAATAATCCAAAATCACAGTATTTAGAAAATTTAATCTGCTTTTCTCGACTTGTTTTCTTAATTTTATTCAATGGATTTTGGGAAAGTTGGGCTTGTTTTATCGGGTGGCGGAACAAAAGGGATCGCACATGCCGGAGTTTTAAAATTCTTAGCAGAAAAAAATATTGATATTGATGTTCTGTCATGTTGCAGTGCAGGTTCTATCGTGGGCTGTCTTCATGCGGTAGGAAAAACGCCCGAAGAAATTCTGGAATTTTTCAATTCCGTTTACTTTTTTAACTGGAAGCATTTTGCATTCAACCAGCCCGGATTGGTTTCTTCCGTTATTTTCAGAAATTATCTCAATCCTATTTTCGGCGAAATGAAACTGGGCGATCTGGACAAAGACGTAAGAATTGTGGCAACAGAATTGGTAAGAGGAACCGAAAAAATCTTTGAAAAAAATTTTAAAATCGTTGATGCCATTATTGCATCATGTTCCATTCCCGGAGTGACGACTCCTTATATTATTGATGATGAAATGTACTGTGACGGAGGAGTACTGAATAATTTTCCCGCAGACATCATCAGAGACGATTGCGACAAGCTGATCGGCGTTTTCGTTTCTCCCCCGCAAGATGCCAAAATTAATGATCTCAGATCCATCAAAGCCATTGTTTCGCGCTCTTACGATCTGCTTTCTTACCGCATCGAAAGAATTAAATTCGATCACTGCGACTGGTTTATCTCATCACAGGAACTTTCCACCTACGGAACATTTGAAAGACGGAAAGACCGTCTCGAACAGATTTTTAACATTGGCTACAACGCTGCAAAAGAAAGCTTTAACGAAAGCCGTTTTTATGCTAATCTGGAAAACGAGAAAAGAATTGTTTAAACCAGTTTCAGAATTAATCGTAAAAGGAACAAATAATGTTAAAGCAAAATCAGCTTTAAATAAAAGTTGAGTTCATCTTTTATGACTTTTGCGGTTAAATAAGAGTTTAAACAGACTTGATAAAAACATCCGTAAACTCGAAACTTTTCCCGTTGAAAAGCCCTTTGTCACTCAGTTTCAGCTCAGGAATAACCAAAAGTGCCATGAATGACAAACTCATGTAAGGCGCTCGTAATCTGCTTCCTAATTCCTTTGCGCGACGGTCTAATCTAATATAAGCTTCTGCTACCTTTTCCGCAGGAAGATTCGTCATAATTCCGGCAACCGGGAGTTCCAGAACCATTTCTTCCGTTTCGGTTGCCAGAGAAATTCCACCCTTCGCTTTAATGATCAGATTTACAGCTTTACATATATCATCGTCATTGGTTCCCACCACTACAATATTATGACAGTCATGCGCAACACAAGAAGCAATGGCTCCTTGTTTTAAGCCTATGTTTTTGATGAAAGCTGTTGCAACAGGAGCGTCCTGATAACGGTTCACTACCGCAATTTTCAGAATGTCATTTTCAACATCAGATTCTGAAAAACCATTAATGTTTAAAGCTTCTGCGTGAATTTCTTTGGTAATCAGTTGTCCATCAAGCGTTTCAATCACACGAATTTTTTCCCCTTCGCTTTTTATCTTAAAATCTGATGGACTTTTTAAGCTGCAATGAAAATTATTTACTATCGGAGCTTCAACAGCTTCAATAAACGATTCTCCGTTTTCTAAGACCAGTGCTCCGTTGATGTACGTTTTTAAAATCGTAAAATCCTTTAGATTATCAATTTCTATAAAATCTGCACTGTCTCCAACCTGCAATAATCCGATCGGTAAATTATAATGTTTAACCACATTGTACGAAGAAGCACGCAGCACATCGTACAAATCATAACCCAAATCCAGAGCGCGTTTCACATGATCGTTGATATGAGATTCCAGCAAATTATCAGGATGCTTATCGTCACAGCAAAACATAATCTGATCCGGAAACTTTTTTAATAAAGGAATTAAAGTATCAAAATTTTTCGCCGCACTTCCTTCCCGAATCATCACTTTTACCCCAAACTGAAGTTTTTCCAGCGCTTCCTGATAACCAAAACATTCATGATCCGTTGAAATTCCCGCACTGAAATAACTTTTCATGTCTTCACCCATTAAACCCGGAGCATGACCATCAATCGGTTTGTGATGTCTTTTTGCAGATTCCAGCTTTTTCAGAACTTCCTCATCCTTGTAAATCACTCCCGGAAAATTCATCATTTCCGCAAGATAGACAATCTCTTTTTTGTCTAAAAGCTGGTCAATTTCACGCGAATCAATCACAGCACCTGCCGTTTCAAAATGGGTTGCGGGAACACAGGAAGGAGCCCCGAAATAGAAATGAAACGGTACTTTCCGAGCATTATCAATCATATATTCAACACCCGAAATTCCCAAAACATTGGCAATTTCATGAGGATCTGAAATCGTTCCCACCGTTCCGTGCTTTACCGCGATTTTTGCAAACTCAGACGGAACCAGCATACTGCTTTCAATATGAACATGCGCATCAATAAATCCTGGCAGAACATACGTATTCAGTTTTTCTGAGATTCTTTGTATTGAACTGATTTTGTTGTCTTTAATAATTATTTCAGCAGGGTAGGTTTCCTTTGCAACAATGTCGATGAGGTTTGATTTAATGGTGAAATCCATCTTGTATTGAATATTTTAAGTGAATTTACCAAAATAATAGAAATAATACCATTTTTTCTGTACATAAAATATTCCGTAAATAATATCTGTGCATCAGAAAGAGATAATCCAGAAGCAGAACTCCTTCGGAGTTCAATTCTTTACAGTAACTTTAATGACGAAATGGGAAGCAGATAGGATAGCCTTAACCTCAAACTTAACCTTTCCACTCCAAATCTTTTTTCTTTGAAGCTTTTCCCACTTTCGCTACTCGCTTTTTTAGAGTTTCGGGGGGGGGGGGGGGGGGGGGGGGGGGGGGGGGGGGGGGGGGGGGGGGGGGCCGCGCGGGGCGGGGGGGGGGGGGGGGGGGGGGGGGGGGGTGGGGCGC
>NZ_JBBCWG010000024.1:0-41501 GCF_037146035.1 Chryseobacterium sp. MMO-72 | reverse complement strand
CCCCCACCCCCCCCCCCCCCCCCCCCCCCCCCCGCCCCCCCCCCCCCCCCCCCCCCCCCCCCCCCCCCCCCCCCCCCCCCCCCCCCCCCCCCCCCCCCCCCCCCCCCCCCCGAAACTCTAAAAAGAGCTCAGACATGCCGCTCAATTGGGGCTAAGAAACCAGTTATCCATTTACTATTTCAACAACATATTTAATAGATAACCTCCCCAAAATAAAAACCAAAGCATTTTTTATTTATCTGATTTTTAGCCTTCACCAGAATGTAAAAACATTTGTGATTCATAAAAATTTAAACAATTCTCCATTGTTTCAAAAAGACAAAAAAATTCCTGACGGTGAAGTCAGGAACTCAAATATAGAATTAAAATTAATTTTTGACAATGTAACCATCCTGCTTAACAATCGTTTTTCCGTTTCGGTCAGTTACGGTTAAAGTATACGGAGCTTTTTTCGCCGAATTTGTTAAATAATTTCTCCAGATCTGATAAGTATATCCGTTATTATTAAACTCATAGTAATAATTTCCACCCGTTCCGTCCGGAATTAATTCTCCGTCCGTAATAATCATACTTGGCTTAGAAGTAACCTTTCCGTTGACTGCCCACGATTGATAAAGATAATTTCCGTTCGGTTGCTTATCAATTTTTATTTTAAACTTTTTCGTTTTAAAAATAAATGATTTCGGAACCTTTTCCTGTTGATAATGAATTTCTGAAACCGGATTTTCATTAAAAGCTGCTGCCTGTACCAATGAAAACTGTGCAATACAAAATACTCCTAATAAAATTTTTCTGATCATTTTAGATATATATTACACAAAAAATTAATCAAATTTAAAGCCAATTTATAACGATAGGGTTCGTTTTCCGTCTAATTTCACATTAAAAACCACCTGATTTTGATTAAAAAATAATATCGCTATAAAAATAATTATATTGATTATCAGTTAATTAATAAATATTCAGAAAAATATTTAATTTTTTTGAAACAAGTAAATATTTTTCTTGCGTACATTTGTATCATCAAAAGGATCTCTTTCCTTTCTTATCAAAATGAAACTAATTAACTTTAAGTTTTTTCTTTTAAAAGTATCAGAAATCATCTTCACGATTTTCAATACTTCTCCTCCTGCACTTTCTTAATTTTTACGAAAGAATTATCATATAATTCGTACTCTGTTTTTCTTTTATGAAAAAATAGAGCACAATTTCTGTTTTCAAATTTAATCAAACAAAAAAAACAAACAAACTATGGAATTAGGTTTTCATGGCTGGATGATTCCGGTCGTTATTGCACTGTTGTGCATCATTTTTTACAAATTTATCTTAAGAATTTTCTTTGGATTAGTGATTGTTCCACAAGACAGAATAGGATTGGTAACCAAAAAATTCGTGTTGGTTGGTAAGCAGGAACTTCCCGAAGGAAGAATTATCGCTACCAACGGAGAAGCTGGTTTTCAGGCACAGACTTTAGCTCCCGGAGTTTATTTCGGAAAGTGGATCTGGCAATATTCTATTGATTTTCAGCCTTTCACCGTAATTCCCACAGGAAAAATTGGTTTACTTCTTGCCAAAGACGGGGTAGAACTGGAAACCGGAAGAATTTTAGGAAGAAAAGTAGACTGCGATTCTTTTCAGGATGCGGAAGCCTTTTTAAAGAATGGAGGAAGAAAAGGTCGTCAAACCGCCATCATTGCTCCCGGATCTTACAGAATCAATACCTTATTGTTTGAAATCGAACTTACTGACATGACTCAGATTCCCGATAATGCAGTGGGAATTATCACAACCATGGAAGGAAGTCCGTTGGAAGAAGGACAGATTGCCGGAAAGATCATCAATGACCATAATAAATTTCAGGATGTCGATACTTTTTTAAACAGCGGTGGTTACAAAGGTCTTCAGGAACAGGTGATTTTGGCGGGTTCATATTTCTTAAACCCTTGGTTTACAAAAGTTGAAATGGTAAAAATGACGGAAATTCCTATCGGTCATGTTGGAGTCATTATCAGCTATGTAGGAGAAGAAGGGCAGGATTTGAGCGGCGTAGACTTTAAGCACGGAAATATTGTAGAAAAAGGACATAAAGGAGTTTGGGCAGAACCTATCGGTCCCGGAAAATATCCGATTAACCCTTACATTATGAAAGTGGAACTTGTTCCGACAACCAATTTAGTTTTAAACTGGGCTTACGAAAGAAGCGAATCTCACCAACTGGATAAAAATCTTTCTACGATTACCGTTCGAAGTAAAGACGGTTTCCCTTTCAACTTGGATGTTTCGCAAATTATTCACATTCCGACGTATGAAGCACCAAAAGTAATTGCCCGTTTCGGAAATATGATCAATCTGGTAAGTCAGGTTCTGGAACCTACCATCGGAAATTACTTCAGAAACTCTGCGCAGGACAGCGATGTAATTGCCTTTTTAGGAACCCGTAAAGAAAGACAGCAGTCAGCGAAAGATCATATCAGCAGTGTTTTGGAACAATATAATGTAAATGCCGTTGATACTTTGATCGGAGCTATTGTTCCTCCTGAAAGTTTAATGAAAACTTTAACAGACAGAAAGTTAGCAGAAGAACAGAAAATTACTTACGAAACCGAAATGCTTGCTCAGGAAACCAGACAGGCTCTTGAAAAAGAAACTGCTGTTGCAGATATGCAGAAAGAAATTGTAAAAGCAGATCAGGGCGTTGTGATTGCAGAAAGAATTGCCGATGCATCCGTGAAAAAAGCAACCGGAGACGCGAATTCCGTAAGATTACAGGCAACTGCGGAAGGGGACAGACTGAAACTTTTAGCAACCGGTGAAGCAGAAAAAACAAGACTTCTTGCAAAAGCCGAAGCGGAAAAAATCGAATTGCTGGCAAAAGCTAGTGCAGAGCAGATTTCATTAACAGGTAATGCAGAAGCGGAAAAAATCCTTGCCATCGGTAAATCTAATGCGGAATCTTACAAATTGTCTGTGGAAGCAATGGGCGGAAATAATTTCACGCAGTTAAAAATCATGGAAAATATTGCCAGCCAAAACGTAAGAATTATGCCTGAAGTGTTGATCGGCGGAAACGGAGATTCAGCCAACGGAGGAATCAGCGGACTTTTGGGATTACAGCTTTTGGAGCAGGTTCAGAAGAAAAATTTAGAAACGGTTCCTGTAACTGAGGAAAAAGGAGATAACCATGCTTAATAATTTCTGTCAGAATCAGAATCAAAAAAACACAACATCATATATATTCAAAGTACAGAAATTTTTTCTGCCTCACTTTAAAAACTTTTAACCATTCTATATATCTTTTGCCGGATTTCGCTGCAAAAGAGGAAAGCTCCAGATTTTGGAGCTTTTTCCTTTTATGCAGTATAGTTTGCAAATGCTTCTTCCAGACTTTGAAACTTGCCTTTAAATTCGTCAATCGGGCAGTCCTGCAGAATATTTCCTTTATGGATAAGGATCACGCGCGAGCAAAGTGCTTCCACTTCCTGCATGATGTGCGTGGAAAGTAAAACCGTTTTTTGTTGACCGATTTCTTTCACCACATTTCGGATTTCGATGATCTGGTTCGGATCCAGTCCGTTCGTAGGTTCATCCAGAATCAAAAGATCAGGCTGATGAATAATTGCCTGTGCAAGGCCTACTCTCTGTTTGTATCCTTTGGAAAGCTGACCGATCTTTTTAGATTTTTCAGGCGTAATTCCTACGAGCTCAATCACTTCATCTACCCTTGAAGCCGGAATTTTGTGAATATTGGCAACAAACTGTAAATATTCTTTTACATACATTTCCAGATACAGCGGATTGTTTTCAGGAAGGAAACCTATCTTCTTCTTGCTTTCGATTTCGTTTTCCGTGATGTTTTTTCCGTTAAAAATTATTTCGCCTTCATCAATTTTCAGTGCGCCGACAATGGATTTCATTAAAGTCGATTTTCCGGCTCCGTTCGGACCCAAAAGACCGATAATTTCATTTTTATCAATGGAAACGTTAATGTTGTTCAGAGCAGTCTGCTCACCAAATTTTTTGGTTAAATTGTTTATTTGAAGAGACATAATTTCGTAATGATCTTTTTGCAAAAATAAAATAAAAAAACTCATCCGTATGAATGAGTTGATGCAATATTTTAAAAAGTTTAATTATTTTTTCGACTTCTTACCTGTACCGGAAGCAGATGGTTCTGCGGCTGGCTGAACTGCAGCTTGTTGCGGATTGGAAGCACTCATTGTCTGAGCATTATTCTTGGTTCCGGGTTTTTCATAAAGCGCAGATTTTCCGTTGGTTCTGCCAAAGATTTTATCAATTTGCTTTTTGGTCAGAAGCTGGGATTTTCCTACGAATTTTCTGTTTTTGTTGATATACTGGATAAACTGAACAGTAGGAGTACCATAGTTTTTCTCAAAATGCAGTTCAATGATATCGTTCGGAAGCTCCAGAATAATGTTTCCTACAGGAATATCAATAAAGCCGTTTTCGATAAGTTCATAAAGTCCGGAAACGTCCTTATTAAGATTCTGAAAAGAGAATGATCTGAAGGTATTAAGGTTTGCCGTATTCAGATCCTGATAATTGAACGTAAATTTATCATCTTTTTTATATAAACCTACGGCATTATCTTTACCAATTTCTATCAGAGTTTCGTTTTTCAACACCTTGATCTGTGAGGAAACTGAAATACCGATCATACATACAAATAGTAGAATTATTTTTCTCATGAGTAGATTTTTAATGCTATATAATGTGGTATTCTAAAATTAACAAATAAAAACGCGAAAAGTAATTTTTACGCCCTCAAAAACAAATGTAACACTTTTTTTTAATATTTGTTAATGGGATTTAATAGATAAAACTTATTCTTTACTGCGTGAATTATATTAAATCTTTGAAATTTAATTATTTATGAAAGATACCCGATCTCTGTTAATTAATTGATAATTCTTAAAACAGTGTACTTATCTCATAATAATTTAAAAGTCAGCAGCTTTGTCCTATTATAAAAGCAATGCTTCAAATAATTATTTCTGAAAATTATTAAAATAGGGATTGGAATTTTCGATAACAGAATGGCAGTTCGGGAATGGGAATGTTGATTTTTTCATTTCGTGTATGTTTATTTACTGGCAAATTTAGCAAAATAATCTTTGCAAATCCTACAGTTTCCTATTAAATGCCACTTTTAATAAGGTGCAGCAATTTCGAAGCTGCCATAGTTCCCATACTGAAACCGTCATTGATGATACACTCATACGAATCGTCCAGATATCGTGGAAGCGTACCCTCTGTAATGGCAATAACTTTTACATCGGAAGTCTGTACCTTCTTTTTGATAAGAGAACTGTGCAGCCCGGCAAGCGTTTCATCACTCATCGCGAAATAACCGTCAAACTGTTCATAATCCAGAATAATATTCAGTTTCTCTTTTACACTTTCCGCAGACTCACAATAAATTACCTTGCATTCCATTTCCGGATATTCTTTTAATTTTTGCAGGAAAAAATCTCTTCGGGTTTGCGTGATGTCCAGATTTTCATCCCCGAAAATGGCAAGAATCTTTTTACATTGGTTTTGGGCAAGTTTTTCCGCGGCAGCTTCCACATTCAGTTTATTGTCGAAAACAATCTGCTCAAAAGAATTCTGAGAAATCGTTTTATCAAACATTACTACCGGAACTTCTATTTCCCTGAGTCTGTTTAAGTGGGAAAGATCTTTCGTTTGTCTTGTAAGAGAAATAAGAATTCCGTCCACACGCGAGTTGATGCAGGTAATGATATTTTCTTCCTCCATTCCCACAGATTCTTCTGAGGACAATACAAAAAAATGATATCCTTCTTTATGCAGCACCGAAGAAATTCCTCTTATAATAGAAGGTATAAAAAACATCGACATTTCTGGAATGATAAGTCCGATAACTTTTGAAGATTTTTTTCTGAAATTGATCGCAAAATCATTCGGAATATAATTAAAAGTTTCTGCAGCCTCCTTCACTCTCAGCTTTACAGCATTGCTGATATCAGGATGATCTTTCAGTGCTCTGGATACTGTAGATACACTGATATTGAGCATTTCTGCGAGGTCTTTTATTGTGACTCTTTTCATTTTTAAGTTAATTGAGGCAATTTTTGGGTTAATTTAGTGATGTTTTCGGGTTAAATTTAAGTTAAAAAATGTTAAAATAACCTTTATAAAAGTTAATAAAAAGTTAAAATTTTTAAAAGTTATCCACCGCAAACGTTTGCGCAAACGTTTGAAATTAATATAAATTTAACACAAGGGAAAAATTATGTTTTGAATATGTTAAAAAAAATACTTTTAGACCATAATTAAAAACTCTCAAAAATTATGGAATCAAAAATTTTTACCAAATTGCTCATTTTCGGTGCGATGAACACAGCAGCATTCATGTTTTCTCAGAGTACAGAAAATGATACAATTACAAGAGGAAAAGCGATTGATGAGGTTGTGGTTACCGGAAACGCAAATCCTAAAGCTTCTATTAAAACCAGTACTTCTATATCTACCTTAAAAATGAAAGATATAGAGAATGCAGCTCCAAGAACTACTGCAGAAATCTTCCGTACCATTCCGGGAATCCGTTCAGAATCTTCAGGGGGTGAAGGTAATTCGAATATTACGGTAAGAGGGGTTCCTGTTTCAGCAGGAGGATCAAGATATCTGTTGATTCAGGAAGACGGTTTACCGGTAATGCAGTTCGGAGATATTGCTTTCGGAACTCAGGATCAGTTTACAAGATTCGATTCTTTTGTTGCCAGAGTGGAAGCGTTAAGAGGAGGTTCAGCATCCGTTTTTGCAAGTAATTCTCCTGCGGGGATCATCAACTTCATTACGAAGACCGGAGAAAAAGAAGGCGGAAGCATCACGCAGCAATTAGGTTTAAACTATAAAAACTACAGAACAGATTTCGACTATGGAACTCAGATTGCGGATAATACGTTTTTAGCTTTAGGAGGTTTCTACAGAATCGGGGACGGACCAAGAAAAACAGGATTCAACTCTAATAACGGAGGACAGTTCAGAGTATCTTTACTGAAAAAGTTCGAGAAAGGTAGCTTCAGAATTTATGCTAAATTTCTGGATGACAGAACGGCTTCGTATATGCCGATGCCGGTTGCGGTTTCAGGAACAGATGCAGATCCGAAATGGTCTTCTTTATCCAATTATAATATCCTGAACGGTGCGTTACAGACAATTAATTTACAGCACGATAGAACATTAGGGAACGATGGTAATATCTTCAACAGCGATGTTTCAGACGGAATGCATTCTATTTCAAAAACCATCGGTGCGGAATTCAATTACGATCTTGGAGAAGGATGGAAATTTGAAGACAGAATCCGTTACTCAGCAAACGATGGTCAGTTTATTGCGCCTTTCCCTGCAAGCGTAAGCAAAGGAAGCGATTTCTTCAAAGCTTCTAATTTTGCCAATTTTGGAAGTGCAGTGTATGCAGGAACCAATACTCCGGTGGATATGAATGCTTATTACATGAAAATTGCACTTTTCAATGTAAAGCTTAACAACTTCAATAATTTTGTGAATGATTTTAACATCAGCAAAAAATGGAGCAATGTGAAATTCAACGCAGGATTGTACAAAGCTACCCAAAACATCAATATGGACTGGATGTGGAACAACTATATTCAGGAAGTAAGCGACAGCAATGCAAGATTGGTAGATGTTAAAAACCTTTCAGGAGCTTTCATCACAGATCAGGGGTTACTTAATTACGGGATGAAAGACTGGGGGAATTTAAAAAGAAACTACAACACGAAATATGACATTACTGCGCCTCACGCACAGATCGAAATTAACGCAACCGATAAATTAACCATTGATGCGGGTGCAAGATACGATATCGGAAAAGTGACAGGAACTTTCTCTGGAGGAACCGTTACCTATACAAGCCGTGATATGAATGGAAACGGAGTTATCGATATTCCTGAACAATTGGTAGGTTCTAACGACAATATCAATGTTCCTGTAAAATACAGATACGGAATTTTCGGATATTCAGTAGGTGCTAATTATGCTTTAAACAGCAAAAATGCCGTATTTGCAAGAGTGAGTCAGGGTGGAAGTGCTTCTGCGGACAGAATTTTATTCTCAGGATACAACTATACCAATAATGATGATCCTGCTTTGGATGCTGTAAAAGTAAACAAAGTAAATCAGGTGGAAGCCGGTTACAAATTAAGAGGAGCAGGATATTTCCTTAATACAACGCTTTTCTATGCAGGAACTAAAGAAGCGAATTACGAAGCAACTACACAGAGAAAAACAGAAAATAAATACGAGTCTCTTGGGGTAGAATTGGACGGATATTATAAAATTGCTAAAGGTTTTGATGTAAAAGCAGGACTTACCTATACCCATGCGGAAATTAAAAACGCACTTGATCCGACTGTTGTTGGAAACACGCCTAGAAGAACACCTAAACTGATGTACTCCGTAAATCCTAACTTCAACGTAGACAAACTGAATGTTGGTTTCTATCTTATCGGAGCAACAAAAGCTTACACTCAGGATTCAAACAAATTAATCATGCCTGGTTACGCGATTGTAAACCCTTATATTTCTTACCAGTTGATGAAAAATCTTTCGGTTAGCGTAAATGCAAACAACATCTTCAATACCATTGCAGTTACAGAAGCTGAAGAAGGATCTATCGCAGGAGGAAACGGAATCGTAAGAGCAAGAACGCTTCCGGGAAGCAGCTACAGCGCAAGTGTAAAATTTGACTTTTAATACTTTTACCTTAAAAATGTGGAATGAATGAACGTTCATTCCGCATTTTTTTCAAAAAAATAAAATATGTTTAGACAGGAAGCCATTGAAATTATAAGAAAAGCCATTACAGAAGAAGGAATTCTGGCATCTGCACAACAGAGAGACAACTACGCAAGAGTATGGGCGAGAGATTCTATGATGACGGGATATGCCGGAATTTTAGTACATGATGAAGAAATCCTTGCCGGACTGGAAAAATCTGTACTTACACTCGCCAGACATCAGGCAGAAAACGGACAGATCCCTTCCAATGTGGTAAATGATAAAGCAAGCTACGGAACACACGTAGGCAGAACAGATGCCACAACATGGTGGATTGTTACAACTTGTGAATATCTTAAAAGCAAGCAAAATGAAGAGCTTAAAAAAAGTCTAAAAGAAAAAATTTATAAAGCTCTTTCATGCCTTAAAAGCTGGGAATACAACCAGAGAGGTTTGGTGTACAGTCCGTTAGGCGGAAACTGGGCAGACGAATATGTGACTTCAGGATATACTTTGTATGATAACGTTCTGAGATATTGGGCTTTAAAAAACGCCGCTGAAATTTATGATGATGAAACATTGAAAATTTTAGCGGAAAATACAAAAAAGCTGATTCAGGAAAATTTTTATAAAAATGAAAACGGAACAGATTCAGCCAGATATCACGAAACAGCCTATTCGAAAGTTTTACCCAAACCCTATTTCTATGCTTCGCTGAATGCTAACGGATATGACGGACGTTTTGATCTTGCAGGAAATGCGCTTGCTCTTCTAATGGATTTTGATCTTGATACAGAAGCTTTTTCAGAATTTCTGAATGGTGTAAAGGCTGAATTTAAACATTGGATGCTTCCTGCATTTTATCCTGTGATTTTTCCGGGAGACGATGATTGGCGCCTGCTGGAAAACAACTACAGCTACAGTTTTAAAAATGAACCTTATCATTTTCATAACGGAGGTTCCTGGCCGATATTTCTGGGCTGGCTTTGTCTCGGACTTAAAAATAAAGGCATAAAAGACATTCCTGAAAAAATCCTGAAGCAGTACGAAGAACTGATGAATGAAAAAGGAGAGCATTTCAGAGAATATTATTCCACAGATCAGTTATTGCCATTGGGAACGGAGCAGCTTTGCTTTTCTGCATCGGGATATCTTTTAATGACTTATTAAGGTAGTTTTTCAAATTTTTCATTTTAAAAAAGTAAAAAAATGGTCGGCGATATTATAGAATTAAAAGAGAAACATCTGGCAACAGCCAAAAAAATAACAGCAATATTAGAAAAGCGCTTTTCGTTGAATGGAAAACAGAAATTAGCTATCGGAATTGCGGGAGAAAGCGGAAGCGGTAAATCGGTAACGGCTTTTGCCATACAGAAAATTCTGGAGCAGGAGAATGTAAAAAGTCTGGTGTTGCAGATGGATGATTATTTTAAGCTTCCTCCGAAAACCAACCACGAAAATCGTCTGAAATCTATTGAAAATGTGGGAATTCAGGAAGTGGATCTTGAAAAACTGTCCCAAAATATAAAAGATTTTAAAGCAGATATTCATGAGATCGAAAAACCGCTGGTTTACTATAATGAGAATCTGATCAGTAAAGAAAAAGTAAAAACTTCAGAATACGAAGTCATTATTGTAGAAGGAACGTACATTCTGGAGATTGAAGAATTTGATTTTAAAATTTTTATAGACAGAAACTACAAAGACACTCACGAAAACCGCATGAAACGTAATCGTGACGAACAAAGTGATTTTGTAGAAAAAGTTTTGGAAATTGAGCATCAGATTATCCGCAGTTTCAAAAATAATGCAGATCTTATTCTCGGAAAAAACTATGAACTTGTAAACACAGATTTATGAACGCAAAAAGAATCATTCCGCGCCTGAGTTTCTGGCAGATCTGGAATATGAACGTCGGATTTTTCGGCATTCAGTACAGTTTCGGACTTCAGCAGACAGCGGTTAACCCCATCTATTCTTTTTTAGGAGCCCACGCAGAACAGCTTCCGATTCTTAATCTTGCCGGTCCTATTACAGGGCTGCTTATCCAGCCTTTGATCGGAGCCATCAGTGATAAGACCTGGAGTCCGAGATGGGGGCGAAGAAAACCATTCTTTTTGTTGGGTGCAATATTCTGCAGTATTGCCTTGTTTTTATTCCCTTTCAGCTCATCGATTTGGATGGCGGCAGGACTTTTATGGATTCTGGATGCGGCAAATAATACGGCAATGGAACCTTACCGCGCTTTTATCGGAGACAAACTTCCCGAAGATCAGCAGACTTTTGGTTTCCAGATGCAGAGTCTTTTCGTTGGCGCTGGGATTACGCTTGCGAATCTTTCCTTATTTGTTTTTCAAAAATATTTAGGCGGAAATTCTGCAAACGGAGGAATTCCGGTGTGGGTTTATTATTCCTTCTTTCTGGGTTCATTCTGTTCCATTGCTTCTGTGGCGTGGTCCGTTTATAAGACACCTGAAATTCCTCCAACAGATGATGAAATTGAAGAATTAAGAATAGCAAAGGAGAAAAGTACATTTTTCACACCTTTTACAGAAATCATTGTGGCAATAAGAGAAATGCCGAAAGTACTTTGGCAGCTGGCACTGGTTTATCTCTTCCAGTGGTATGCGCTTTTTGTCTATTGGCAATTTATTACACCCATGCTGAAATCTTCGCTGTACGGAATTTCTGAAGCTGATGAAACCAAAGCAAATGCAATAGTAGAAAGTGCCAAAAAAGGAGTCTCTATTGTATCTTCCGACTTAAGCTGGGCACAAGGAATACTTCATCAGGTTGAGGTTGCTGTAGGACAAACGGGATTAATGAATGGTTCTTACAATATTGTTACCATGCTTTCCGCTTTGCTTCTGGTTCCTTTTGCTAAAAAATTTGGTTCTAAAAACACATATATATTTTGTTTGTTCCTTACAGGTTTAGGCATTATGACCTTACCTTTTATTAAAAACGAATATTTCATTTTGCTTCCTATGGTAGCATTGGGAATTGGATGGGCTTCAATGATGGGGTTACCGTATTCCATGGTTTCTCCATCTATTCCTCACAGCAAAAGGGGAGTTTACATGGGAGTTATCAATATGATGATTGTTATTCCGATGCTTATCCAGACTTTATCCTTTGGTTTTGTATTTAACAACTTTTTAGGAAACAATCCCTGTTCTGCAATTATTTTAGCCGGAGTGCTGTTTGTTGTAGCGGGAAGTTGTGTATTCTTAATAAAACAGGATGTGGCAAAAAATTAAAATTAATGTAAAATAGATCTTCATATAATTTGGTTAGGAAGCGCGCTGCAAAATTTTTGCAGCCGCTTTTTATTTGAATATAATACCTTTTATAATATTGAGAAATTTATATGAAAGAAATAGGAGAGAGCCTAAGAATTAAGAAAAAGAAATAGGATATAATAAAATCGGTGTCAAACAACTCTGGTTTATAGGATTAAACTACTCAGGAAAGGCTCGGATAGTTTAGTTTAAATTTTTAAAATAAGCCGTATTTAATCTCATAATTCATTTTTAGTTCTTAGTAAACGGAATATTGTTATAAAATCCGATCTGGATCTGTCCTCGGTTTCTGTTTTCCTGAATCTGATTCATGTATCCCGCTTCAATTCTCATATTTTTATTAATGACATATCCCAAAGCTCCGTAAACTCTGTTTCTGTCGAAAACCGGACTGTCGAAATGAAGAAAAATTTCATTATAAGCCGATGCGTAGAATGTTTTGGGAAGCATTTCCTTATTATTGATCGGAATATTAAATCCTAAAAAATAACGGAACCTCATCCTGAAATCCTCTTCCAGAAATCGTTCTTCCAGACGATAACGATGCTGAATATTAAAACGTCCAAATTTCTGCTTTGTAATATACTGCTGAAAAATCCTGTGCTCTATATTTTCTGTTTTCTCTCCTTTCACGTAAGGCTGACTTAGAATAAAACCGTAACCCAACAAAACATTGTTATTGTTTTCTGAGAGATCGTAGCCAATTCCGGTACGGATTAACAGTTGCTCCAAGTCTCCTATTCCGTCGAAATTCCTGTACTGGATTTCGTTGTGAAAGTTCAGTTTTTTGCTGATTTTGTTATTCCCGAAATACATATACCAAGCTCCCAAATCACTTTTCTGAGCCTGTGAAATAGCTGCACCCAACGTAAAAATTCCTAAAACAGCTTTTTTTAAAATATTCCTCATGTATTTTTATTACTATTATCTATCGTTTTTAACAAATTTAATATTTTAAATCAATAATAGCAAACTGCATATTGTAAGCCGCTTATATTTTATTTGACCACAAAAAGCTTTTATTTAAGATGGAATAAGCGTCAATAGTTTATAATGAGCTTGTAAAAGTTGTACTGCTTACGAACAGGATATAAAAAAACTGACAGAATTTGTCAGTTTTAAAATACATAAAATATTAAGGATGCTGCTCCATTTTTGCAGGATCGTCATAATTTACCATCCAGTTGATCCCGAATTGATCGGCAAACATTCCGAAGTAAGCTCCCCAAAATGTATCGGACATCGGCATTGTCACATTTCCGCCTTCAGAAAGTCCAGCGAATAATTTGTCCGCTTCTTCTCTGGATTCTGCGTTAATGGAAATTGAAAAGTTGTTTCCCATCACCAGATGAGCGGCCTGATCGCAGCCTGCATCACTTCCCATTAAAATAGTTTCTTTCGAAATCGGCAGCGAAACGTGCATGATTTTGTCTCTGTCTTCTTCTTTCGTTTCCTGACCTTTCATCGGAGGCATTTCCCCGAATGTTCCGATGTAAGGATATTCTCCGCCGAAAACAGATTTGTAAAAATCGAAGGCTTCTCTGCAATTTCCGTTAAAAGTTAAGTAAACATTTACTGTTGCCATAGATGTGTCTTTTTTATAGTTTAGTTTTAATTTTTAACTTGTCTAAGCTTTTTTACCACAAAAGATTTTGACACTTTAGTTTTTTAAGTTTAATAGTTAAATGGAAAAAAGAGCACGTAAGTTAAAAATCAAAGATTTTTTCTCTTTGCAGACTTTTGAAATACTTTAAATTCGATAAAGTCTTTTGTCTCTTTTGCGGTTAATTTTAAAATGTGTTTAAACAAACTTTTAAATAATGATTCCGTCTGAACTTTTTATCACATAAGAGTTTAAATTGATTTTTAAACCTGATAAAAAGAACACTTTAGTTATTAAAAACCTTTGATTCTGCTCTTTTGTGATATTAAAAAGAACGAAACCTTATCTGTGCTGATCGATCAGGATCATATTTCCGTCGGGATCTTTCAGGTAAATATGTTCAGGACCGGAAGTATTTTCATCGGCTTCCTTCTGTAATTCCAGACCCTGTTCTTTCAATTTTTTCTGAATTTCCCGAACATCGTCGAAAGATTCAAGATTCTGTGCATTCTGATCCCAACCCGGATTGAAAGTAAGCATATTCCCATCGAACATTGCCTGAAAAAGACCAATGATATGATCTCCGTTTTTCATGATAAGATAGTTGTGATCGAGATTTCCAGCCATCTGGCTGAATCCTAATTTTTCGTAAAAATCCTTAGACTTCTGAAGATCTTTTACGCTGAGACTGATTGAAAAAGCACCTAAATTCATACTTGTTTATTGTTTAATGCCAATTTATATCCTGCCAAAACTAATCCCCATACTGCAATTCCCAAAACCCAGAACCAGAAAGGAGTCGGAAGCATCACCATATTGTAAATGGTAAAAAAAGTAAAAATAACTCCACAGATGATTGCTGATGTCGGTTTTCCGTTGTTGGCAACTTTAGTGGAAATAAATCCCGCGAGCAAGGCTCCCAAAGCGTAACCGAGAATCACGATAAATTTCCCCATGAACGGTAAATTTTCCACATACGCTTTGAATCCTTCAATATCATCCGGTCTTAAACCTGAAGGAAACGGATACAGCGCATGACCTAGTCTTTCCATCAGCCAGACTCCGATTGATCCGGCGATCATTCCTGCGATTACCGCTAAAATTCTTCTTAACATAGTGATTACTGATTGTTCATTCTTGTTTTGAGATCAAGCGTTCCGTCATAGCTTTTCCAGTCGCCGATCAGTTCGATGTACTGGGATTCCACTTTTTCAGTGTCTTTATTCCATTTAAAAGTATAAATGAATTTTCCATTTAAAATGCCGGAATGCTTTCCTTTGTTTTCTTCTGCCAGTTCGTATTCTCCGAAAACGGTTCCTCTTTTTTTAGCATCCTTATATTTGGTAATAATGAATTTGCCTTCGAATTTAGCATAGGTTTTATCAACGAGAGTATATCCCGAAACAAAATATTCCTGATCATTTTTCTTGTTCTGCTCGGAAATATTGATTTTCAGTTTGATTTCCTGATTTTTATTTCCGATGGTTCCTGTATACGCTTTGCTGTTATTCAGCCAGACATTGGAAATATCGGGCATCTGTGCAAAGATAAAATTGGAAAGAAGTACAAAAAGTAATAAAAGTTTTTTCATATTGTTTTTAGTTTTTTTAAACTCCGAATTGAGCGAGATGATGATTCAGATGTTTTGCAAACATATTGTTCCATTCCTGTGCTTTCAGTTTTCCGAAAGAAAAAGATTCTTTCCCGTCAAAAGCAGAAGTTCCCAATTGCTGTGTTTTCTGGATAAAGCCAATCAGTCTTTTTTTCTCTTCTTCAAAGTTTTTATGATCCGAAATAATAAACTGAGGCGCAGTGGGTCCGTTCTGCGGATATGCTTTTTCACCGACAACTTTAGATTTTACAAAAGATTTAAGGATGAATTTTGCAATAGCTTCCGGCTTTTTATGCTTTTCCGGTTCGTAAACCATTTCGTAAGACACGTTACAATGCGCCAACATCTGGTCTACAGACATTTTCCCCCACAAACCTTTGGTTTCCGGCGTAAGATTATTAATCCTATCAATGTAATTTTGAGCATCTTTTGCATCAAAAACGTTTTCCATAGTTTAATTTAATTGTTAAAAAACAAATATATCAGTTTTTTTTCATCCTTTTTTTATCATTTAATAAAAAGAATGCAATCCATTATAAATCATGTTATTAATGGAATAAAATTTAATCTTAGGATAAGGAGTTGTGATCAGAGTTTTCTTTCTAATTTAAAAATTAGGAGTGATATTCAGAATTGGTGATAATAAATGTTTAGAGAAACCGTTAACCAGAGTAAAACTATAATTTTGAAAAATTCTGTTGCTTTTTTATTGCTTTTCATTTGTTCTTTTTACAATGCACAGGAAATGGAATTATGCAAATGTGATCTTTTAAAAAAATCCGAAGACAGCATCAGCGCTTTTAATACAAAACATGAGTTTAAGGCGATTTCCAAAAAAGAAGCATTGAAGCCCAAGTATGATTACATTTCAGTTCAATATTTAAAAAAATATTCAAAATCGCAGGATATTGTCGATTCTTTGGAGCTTAAAATCAATAATGAGATAAGCAAAATCGTTCCTGATACAGCTTATGTTTCTTATAAAATTCGGGACTCTATTGAAAGACTTGAATATTCAGAAGAATGGATACATACGGAGAGAAAACCATATTTCTGACTTCTAAGGAGTATTCTAATTATTTAAAATATAATTATGGTATTAATTATTGTAATTACAGTAAAATTTTCAAATGTGATGATCAAAAAGATACTTATATTTTAACTTTTGACGGCTTAATAATTGGTGAAACCTATATTTTTATCAAAATTCCTGAAGGCTGGATTGTGAGAATCGGACATAGATGGCAAGCCTAAACAAAAATTCCCCGCAAATAGCAGGGAATTCATATTTAAATTAAGTTAATTTATCTCTGAACAGCTTTCTTCATCGCATCGGGACGAAGAATTCTGTATCGTACTTCCATATCTTTAGGAACGTAGAAAACCAATGGTAGCTTGCTGTTGTATCTTACGGTTTCCGGCTGAATATACACAAACTGTTTTGTCATTTTTTTATCCGGACAAGCCATTAGCGTTCCGGCAGTTTCTCCTTTCGATTCTACTTCATAATAATTGTACCCCCATCCCTGAAGATCCTGTGTATTCACTTTCCCGATTAAAAAATGTCTGTTACAGTCAAGCATTTTTTCTGCTCCTACAAAAAATTCTACTTTAAGGTCATTTTCATTCTTAGCAATCGGAAGCTGTACATACACCTGCTTAAAACCTTCTTTTGCTTTTGGGAACATTTCAATCTGCAATTTTTCAAACTTTTCTGTTTTCTTTTGCGCGAATGCATTTACTGCTGCAAACATCATTAATCCCGAAATAAGTGTTTTTGAAAATTTCATAAATTTTGTATTTATTTTTTATACATTCTTTAAGGACAAAAACTGTTCCAATTTAAACAATTGTTTAAATTAATTTACAGATGATATTGAAAAAAATTAGTTTTATTTTCTGAGAAACCAATCCGGAAACGGTTAGTGTTCTGATTATACTTACAGTGTTCTTTTAAATAACAGATGATGCTACACCTATTGTATTAAATTTAAAGTTGTTTAAACTCATTTCAGAATTAACTCAAACATAAAAACCTTACCTATTATTGTTCTTGCATAGTTTTATGGTTATTTATACAGTCGGAGAACCTTCTGAATCCTGATGATCGTTTTCTAAAAAGGAAAGAATATCTGAGTTCGGAGGCAGATTATATTTTTTTCTGAATCTGTTTTTTCTTATTTCGACAGTACTTACATTTACATGAGTATAAGTTGCAATATCTTTATTGGAAAAATTTAATTTAAGAAAAGCACACAGTTTAAAATCATTTTTATTGATTTCAGGAAAAGTCTTTTCAATGGTATTGCTGAATTCCGGATAAGCGTCTTTAAACCTTACTAAAAATGAAGGATCATTGTTTTGAGCCAGCTCCAGCACTTCTTTGGAAATATCATTAATTCTGTCCTGAAGTTGAGAGATCTGTTCCTCCTTTTCTGTAATATACTGGCTGGTTTCTTCTTTTTGTTTTCTTTCGGTATGATACTTTTTAAATATCCTTCCTGCAAAAAACAATATCACAACAAAGGCTGAGAAAAACAGGATTAATATGTAGTAAAACTGATTTTTTTTCTTTCTGTTGTTATCTTCCAGTAAGTATTCGTAAGTTCCGTTGATGTCTCCTTTCTCTTTTTTGCTCAACGCATACGCAAGATCTTTCGCTTTTTTCGTATAATACAACGAAGTTTTACTTTCACCGAGATTTTCGTAAATTGAAGATAAATCTTCATAGATGTATTGCTGCTGATAATCCTGCTTAAGATTTAAAAATAAAGGCAACGCTTTATTGTAATAATACAGGGCACTATCATTTTTGTTCACATTTTTAAATGCTTCTGCAATTCCCATTAAACCAAACGCAATATCATTGGGATTTTTTGCCTTAAGAGAGAGCGAATAGGCTTTTCTTGAATAATATAGTGCCGAGTCCGGTTTGCCCACCGCTGAATAAGAACTGCCCAGATTATACGCCTGTGTAGCGGTAACCGTAATTCTTCTGTATACATTTTTAATTTTTTCGCAGGAAAGAAAGCTTTTAAGATCGTATTTTAAAATAATTTCCGGCCCGGAACCCCTCATTTCTTCAATTTCTGCGTGTCTTTTATAAAAATCTCCCATGGCATAATAAAAGTCGTCTCCCTTCAGATTTTTCGATAAAGATTCTGCTGTTTTTAAAGAGCTGTCTGCTTCTTTGAAGAACCCTAAATATGCATACGCTGATGCTTTGGTTCCCCATGCAAATACCTGAAAAAGATAATTGTTTTCCTCCGATGCAATCTTTTCAAGCTGATTGGCATATTCAATGGCTTTTTTATTGTTTCCTGTGTATATATTAATGTTCACCACACTGTACAAAGCCCGCATTTTACCATAACCGTAACCCATTTCATCCGATAGTCTGTAGGCTTCAGATGCATCTTTTACTGCCTTTTTTATGTTAGATTTGCTGTATGTTGCCGAAATAATACTGTCGATCTGCTTTTTTGAATATGCCTGAGTCTTTATTTGGGAAAATACTAATTGAGATAATAAAATTAACAACCATTTAAAGTTTTGCATTATTTTTTTAATAAAAATAAGAAAATTTAGATATTTTTTTAATTAATCATTAGAATAACTTGTTGAGAAATTGATGGGTATCATCTCATGACTGATTAATAAATATTTTTTTCCATTTGGTAATGGTATTTCTGCTCATTTTAAAATGACTGGCAAGCTGGGTATTGTTGAGGTTATTGATCTTTTGATATTGCAGAATTTCGAATATTGTTTTTCGGTCATAAGAACGATGCTTATGATTAAAGTCTTCATTGCTGTTCCCAAATATAAGGTCATTCAGCTTCATAATGTCTACAAAAGACAGATACTTTTTGGAAAGTATCTGTACACATTTTTCTTTTTTTTCGGGATATTTTTCTGACAACAGATCATTGTAAATTCTTTTATAATTTGGTTTTTTTAATTCTTTCATACCAATAATAATATCTTTCTACTGTAAAACTTACCTTTTCATTTTCAAAATACACATACAGAACTTTCTTCATTATTTTTTTTCTTTCCACATAAATCCACAGGTCTTGTTCGGAATATTCGGAATCTTTTTCTCCAAGAATATGAATGATTTCCTGTTTGCTTTTTCCCTTCAGCTCTTGCCGGTTTGTATTTTCTACATTTTTATTTCTCATTGCTTATAGTGATGGAGGATCGTTTTTTTTAATGAGACTTTTCTCGTGTTTATAAATCCATTTATATAATGTAGTCTTAGGAATGTTATAGTGTTCTATAACTTCATTTTTAGACATTTTTCCTTTGTTGATTTTTTCCAGAATAAATTCAATAATTTCTTTGGTATAGATATTTTTCCGGAATTGCGGTAAGGAAGACTTTTTGGCGGTGACTTTATTATAATGTACGTTTCTCTGAGGAGCGTATAATATAAGATGCTGTGTATAAATTCTGAAAAAATCATATTCCAGTAATTTAGACCATTTCAGCAGATCCTCACAATAGAGATCTCTCCTTTCAAAATGTTCCTGTATTTCTTCTTCACTGCATTTAAAGAACTTCGCAATTCTCGCCATATCCAGATCACTTTCTTCCACTCTTTCTTTTAAAAGTGATCCCATGTGAATTTTTTTTAACTTCATAATAAGCTGATTTTTTTATTCCCGTTGTATGAATGAAAATGAAATACAGTAAATTTTTGTCCGGAGTATCATATCGTGTTTTTAGAATTCTTTATTTCCAGTAATTCCACTTCAGACCGTCAAATACCGCTAAAGATTTGCTTGCCGTATCATAACACATTGTTCCGACATGGGGTGACTTTACATTAATATGCGGATTGTTTATTTTAGGGAGAATCATTGCCTTATCCGATGATTCCAGTACCAAAACTCCTTTTGCATTGCTGAAAGGCGCACCTATCGTTATTCCTTGTCCCAGTTCTGGTCCGCTGTTTGAAGTTGCTCCGGCAGCATTTCCGGCATCAGAAAGGTTTTTCCACACACCATTTTCAAACATCTTCAATTTTAAATCACTTTTATCAAAAATAAAAGTCCCGTTATTATTGGATGTTAAACCCGTTGGAGCGCTGTTTACGGCAGGTAATATAATCGCTCGTGTATTGGAAGCAGAATCTTCAAAATCCAGTAAAGTACTGCTTCCGTTTACATTGGTTTTTGCAACAGCGATCTGCGCATGGGATATACTGAATATCCAAAAAAAGAAGAATAATATATATGCTTTATTTTTCATTATTTCCAATTTTAATTGTTGTTTTTAATTATTGCAACTTCTTACAATACAGTTCCATACAGTGCCGTTATATAACTTCACGCAATTGGCTGCGATATCATAAATAATCATTCCTTCCTTAGGATTAACGATGGCGTTTTCATTGGCTACTCTTGTAATAACAAAGCCTTTGTCTTTAGACTCCAATGCTATAAAACCGTTGGAAACCGCATCTGGAAAATCAGAAGATTTTGTAAGATATGTTGAGATCCCTATCAGTGAATATGAATAGTCCGGTGTCCCGATTGCCGCAGGCTGGGTACAATAGGAAGGACAAGTAATTATCTGTACCGGAACACTTACCGTAGGACTGTAACATCCTCCTGCAGCATCATAAAATGCAGCATAATACGTTCCGGAGACAGAAACTGCGTCAGGACTGGCTATTTTGTTGGAGTCCGTAGCCGGAGTCCCCGTATGCCACGTTACCGGAAGATTACCACTTTGTACCAATGCCGTAAGATTAACAGTAACAGCAGGACAAATGTTGGATATCACAGTACAGCCGTTAATACTTACAGTAACGGGAGCAGAAGTGGTACTGTAGCATCCGTTTGCCGCATCATAAAACGCTGCATAATAAATTCCTCCCTGATTTACGGCACCCGGTGTTGTCACTTTATTGGCATCCGTAGCTGTGGAACCGGTGTGCCAGGTTAAGGTAACGTCCGCATTCTGATTGCCCGCTGTAATTGTTGTTAAATTTACCACAGCTGCAGGACAGGTATTGCTTATACTATAAGTACTTAATGCCGGACTCGGATCGTCACTTGCCAGACATGGGATCGTTATCGTTGCGGGACAGTTAAAAGAAGGAGAAACGACACCGCCGTTGTTCGTATTACCGAAAGTGTTGCCTCCGCCATTTATGTAATTTGTATTTACCGGAGCTGTAGTTCTGGGAAAATATTCATGACTTAAATAACTATTAATACCGGATAACTGTAATTGATTATTAGCCAGCGTTAAAGTCCCGTGAGTTCCAAATTGGCTTCCACTGTATAACGCGATATCTGCCGCAGTATTTCCGTTGCCTGCCGGAAAACAAGCCGGTCCGGATGTTGTATTGCCTCCAACATTATTACCATAGAACAGGCATCCCGTAATGGTGCTTGCAGCACTTGTAGTACCTCCTGAGTTCACCATGAATATTGCGCCACCTAAACTGCCGTTTGTATAATTGCTGACAAACTTACTGTTGCTGATGCTGGTAAGACCGGAGTTTGGATAAGTATAAATAGCACCACCTCCCTGAATATTAGCATTGCTTACATCAAGAGTATACGGAGAACCGTTGTTGTAGAAAACACAATTATTTACCGTAAGAGTATTTCCCACTCCGCTGCTGCTGCCGTATGCACCTCCGCCATAAGCTTTATTTCCATAGAAATTACAATTGTTAAGGGTAACATAGCCGTTTGAATTTAATATGGCACCTCCAAAACCAACGTTGGTAACTGTATTATTACTAAATGTACATCCTGTAAAATTAGCTGTAGCAAAATAACTGCTATAGCCAATCTGTATGGCACCACCTCCCCATTGTGAGGTATTGCCGCAAAAACTGCTGTTGGTAGCCGTAAAATCTCCCATTGTGGTAATTCCGCCTCCACTGCCTACAGATGAAGTATTGGAACATCCAACCACAGAACTGTTATTAAACGAAATGGAAGTCGTATTGGTATTGGCATAAATTGCAGAAGCAAAACTCCCAGTACTCAGATTTTTCAGTAAACAGTTATTAAATACTGCTTTACTACCGGCTACAGTGGTAAGAAAATCGAAGGCAATAGCACACATGTCGTGTACATAAAGATCTGTAAAATTGATGGTTCCTCCGCCACCTGCCGAAAAGCCATTATTGCCCGTTACATAGACCCACGCACACGTTGTGGAACTTGCTGTTATATCCAGACCTTTTATTTCGGCAGATTCTGTACCCGCCATATTGGTTTGCCCGAATAACTGATAGGCTGTGCCTCCTGTAATCGTAATACGCGTCGTATTAATTACCGGATTATATCCCGAAAGATCATTACCTGTAGCCGTTGCAGGAAAACCTCCCTGTATAAGCACACCCGGACTTACCCTGATAACCGGTGCTGAAGATCCTCCCAAATAGGTGTAACCCGTATTTGCTTTTATATAGACTTTAGTGTTCGCCGGAATAGTACCTGAAGAAAGGCTTCCGAAATAAGAGCTAAATGACTTGGCATTATTCCAGTTGACACCGGTTCCGGCACCTCTGTTGGCGATGTCCAGAAAAACCTGTGCAGCTAAATTTTGTGAAAAAATAAAGAATATTAGGAATACAGAAAGTCCGGATATTCTTTTGTATATATTGAATAAATTACTTTTCATAACGTTGAAATTTGTAAATAATAAATCTTTGGATCTTAATTTAAGATGGGGGCAAAAGATCCTGCCACACAATAGGTAATCTTTGAAGGACAACTGAAAGTAGGTGCATTCAGCCCTCCGGAAATATTACTAAACACATTCCCCGTACCAAAAGTGTAGTTATTAGCTGTTGCCGTAAAAAATGCGTACGAGCGATAAGAGTTGGCAGCAGGCAGCTGCATCCTGCTGTTGACAATGCTGTATTTGCCGCTACCTGCAGAACCTGCATAAATACCGATGTCACAACCTGCGGTAACAGTAGAGGTTCCTAATTTATTATTTATAAAAGTTACATTACTAAGAGCAATATTGGTATCAATGCTTCCTCCGAAAATATTGCTCAGGAAAATAGCGCCTCCGTAACTTGTAGAAGGAACTGCATTACTGTCAAATACACAATTGCTGATATTGATGGTTTTCAGCAGTGATTGTCCTGTAAAAAGAATAGCTCCTCCGCCCTGATTTCCTCCTCCTGACGGTGAAGAACCGGTAGTAATGCTATTGTTGTAAAAATTACAGTTGGTAATAGAAGTCGTAAGATAACCTGCATCCAAAGACAATGCTCCGCCTCCTGAACAACAGCTCGTTTCCGAATTACTGTAAAAATTACAGCCACTCATGGTAAGAGTATTTATACCGCTTCCCGTAGGTCCCGGATTCAGACAAAAAGCTC
This sequence comes from Chryseobacterium sp. MMO-72, assembly GCF_037146035.1. NCBI lineage: Bacteria > Pseudomonadati > Bacteroidota > Flavobacteriia > Flavobacteriales > Weeksellaceae > Chryseobacterium > Chryseobacterium sp. MMO-72. The sequence goes on along the minus strand of NZ_JBBCWG010000024.1, from coordinate 17,838 downwards.
CTCCCGTATAAGCTCCTGATGTATTGTTACTGAAAGTACAGTTGGTAACGGTCCAGTTACCCGCCGAAACTCCTGTGCCCGCTCCGTTTCCTAGAGCACCTCCCGAACCACTGGGTGTACTGTTACCACAAAATGAACTATTGGTAATAGTGGTTGTATCTGCAACACTTGCCACAGCACCGCCTCCGCCTTGTTGACCGGTGCTACTTTTATTATTGGTAAATGTACAACCATTAACAGTAAGTGTAGTTCCTGTTCCTCCCAAAATATCAATGGCTGCTCCGTCATTTGCTGCGCCATTATCGTGGAAATAGCAGTTGGTAAAAGTATAATTTCCGTCGTCCTGTGTCCAGAATGGCTGCCATCCCTGTCCATTGGTAAAATTTCCAAAATGGAAAAATTCACAATCCATTACTTGAAGGTCAATCGTAATGAGTGAACCCAAAGTCCCGTAATAAATTACATGAGAAAATCCTCCCGCAGTTAAATCTCCTTCTCCTTCAAAACGGATTCCTTTTATCAGCATACTGTTGACGGAACCTGTAGCATTCAGGAATTCGTAAGGCGTGGAGGTTCCGGCTCCCGAGAACTTAATATTGGTCTGATTCGCCAATGGATTGTAACCTGTAATGTCCGTTCCTGTAGCCGTTGCAGGAAAACCACCTATTAATCTGAATCCCGTTGCTGCAGATATTGCATTAACAGCGCTGTAATTGTACGTTCCGGCTTTCAAGTAGATCGTAGTATTGGCAGAAACGGTAGTAGCAGATAATGTTTGCAGAAAGGTAACTCCTTTTGGACTATTCCAGCTTGTTCCGGTATTCGAATTATTTCCTGTTGTGGAAACATAAATTTCAGCGGCTGAAATCTGATCAAAAGAAAGAATGAAAATCACTGATAAAAAAATTCCGTACATTTTTTTCAGAATTTTTTTGTGCTTAAAAAAAATTGGGTTCATCATTTTGTTTGTTATTTATCATCATTTTTATCTCGTTCATAAAACTTAAAAAGTAAGCAGAGAACATTTGAATGTAGTTCCTATACCAATTTGCTCATTAGTGAACAGATGAAGTATAAATCCATTAACTGTTGATAATTAAAATACATCAGAAATGGCTTTGTGAAAAATTTTGTGGAATGTGTTTTTTGATGAAGCAAAACTACTTCGTGATCCATTTGTAATCCAAATTTCGTTACCCTACATTTACTTAACAAATAAATAAAACACTGTTATTCAGATATTTAATTTAATAAGTTAAATAATCAATCTAGTTATTATAATGAAAATAAATTTTAATCTTTTCATTAAAAACTGAGTGATATTTAATTTTAAATTAGGCAAACCGTCAAAAAAAAACAGACCAGTGAATGTAAACTTGAATGATGGCGTTATAAAATTTACTTTATTTCTTGAAGATCAAAATCACAAAAGACCAAGATTATTAAATAGAAATTTGAGCTTACCTATAAGCTGTAAATTAATTGATTCTTTTTCAGCCTGAAACGTAAATAAAGAAATTTAATTCATAAAAGGCATATTTATTGTAAAGTATGAAGGACACCAAATAAAAAATTTAATATGAACAACGAAAAAAATGTAGCAGTATTAAACGATTTACTGAACATTACCAATGACAGAATTGAAGGATTTTCAAAAGTAGAAGACAAAGTATGGGATACCCATTCTGCATTGAGAAGTGACTACGACAATATGGTTTCTCAGTCTCAGATTATGAAAAATGATCTGATAAGACATATCAACGAACACGGAGGAGAAGCAGACAACACCACAAGTACAGCAGGAGCTTTCCACAGAGCATGGATAGATGTGAAAAATGCATTTTCAGCAGATAAAGATGAATCTACTTTAGAAAATGTTGTTTTCGGAGAAAAAGCAGCCATCGATGCTTATCAGGATGCTCTGGACAGTGGAGATCTTTCTCCTGAATGTTCCACACTGGTATCGGATCAGCTTCATCACCTGAAATCTTCCTATTCCAAATTTGAAAATCTTGAAGAAAGAAATTAGTACATACATTACCATCCAAAGAAGAGAGTTTTTTAGCTCTCTTTTTTGTGGTACATTTTAAAAATTAAATTACCCATGAATACCATCAACAGTATTGCCCTTATCGGTGGAGGACCGGCAGCTCTATTTGTCGTAAAACATCTGATTGCCGAAAAGGTTTATCCCAAAGAACTTTATATTTTCGAAAAAAATGAAACTTTAGGATCCGGTATGCCTTACAGCCATTACGGAGCTAATTTAGAACATGTCGCCAACGTATCAGCAAACGAACTTCCGGAACTTCCGCACTCTTTTACAGATTTTGTCCTGAGAAAAGATCTGAAAGACTATCCCGATTTTGCCGGCGGAGACAATGGAAATATCAATGAATATAAAGTAATCCCCAGGCTTCTTTTGGGAAATTATCTGGAAGACCAGTTTAATATTTTATTAAAAACCGCCAATAAACTCAATATTATAGTAAAAGTTTTCAAAAACACAAAAATTGTAGATATCGACAGGAAAAATGATGATTTTTTTAATGTGATTACAGAATTCGGTGAAATTCATAAAGTTTCTAAAGTCATTATCTGTACCGGACATCAATGGTCTTCTGAAAACGAAACCCGAACCAAAGGATGGTATGATTCTCCATATCCTCCGTCAAAATTTACTTTTGCATCTGATCATTCAGTTGCAATTCGCGGAACATCACTTACTGCAGTAGATGCAGTGAAAACTCTGGCAAGATTAAACGGAAAATACATCGAGGAAAATAATGATCTGAAATTTAAAATTAACGAAGAAAGTAAAAATTTTTCGATTACCTTATTTTCAAAAAGAGGATTTCTTCCGGCTTTAAGGTTTCATTCTGAAGGAAGTCCTTATTCTGAAGGCTGGATCATGTCTCATGACGAAATCTATGAATATAAACAGAAAAATAACGGTTTTGTGGATCTGGATTATGTATTCGATATTAATTTTAAGCAGCCACTAAGAAAAAAGAACGAAAAGTTTTACCAGGAAATTAAAGATCTCAGCATCGAAGAATTTGTTGAAAAAATGCTTGAACTGAGAGAAGAACTGGACAGTTTTCAACTTTTTAAAGCTGAATATGCAGAAGCCGAGAAATCAATAGAAAGACATCAAACTATCGCATGGAAAGAAACATTATCAGCTTTCAGCTACGCGATTAATTATCCTGCGAAACATTTTTCTGCTGAAGATATGATGAGATTAAGAAAAACTTTGCTTCCTCTTATTTCCGTTATCATTTCATCTCTTCCTCAGTCTTCATATAAAGAACTTATGGCACTTTATGATGCCGGAATTCTGAATCTGGTAAGTGTAGATGAAGACAGTTATATCGAATCTCATGACGAAGAAGGCATAATTTATCATTACACAGATGAGGCAGGAAACAAAAGATCAGATCATTACAGACTTTACATCGATGCTATTGGTCAACAGCCTGTCCAGTTCAACAATATTCCTTTTGAAGGTCTGAAAAAAGGAAGATTCATAAGTTCAGGGTATATTAAATTTAAAGATCCGGACAAAGGCAAAAATGAATTCGAACAGGATAACCGAAATATCGTACAAACTGAACCCGGCAATTATTATCTGCGCGTGGACGGACTGAATATTAATGATAATTTTCAGGCTATGGATTATTACGGAAGAGTTACAGAAGATTTGTACATCATGGCTGTACCATATATTGCAGGCTTAAATCCGGATTATTCCGGACTTGATTTCTGCGATACAGCAGGAAAAAGAATTGTAAAATCTTTATTGTAAATGTGAATTTATCATTTTATAATCTGAAATACACAGCTATATTTAAAATTTCCGTTTTCGACTCTTTAAGAAATTTTATTGAGCTATATATCCATCGTATAGTTTTCTTTTGTAACTTTTGAAATTAAATTTAAAATCATCTTAAGTAAATGATTCTAAAGTAAACTTTCATCATTTTTGCATTCAATCATTAAAAAAACAGAAATATGAGTTATCCAATTATTGTAGAGCAGAAAATAAATGCTCCGGTTTATAAAGTCTGGAGAGCATTAACAGATAAAGCTGAAATGCAGATATGGTATTTCGATATTTTTGATTTTGAACCGCAAATCGGGAGAATATTCAACTTTTACGAACCGGGAGATGAGAAAAAGTATCATCATCAGGGAGAAATTCTGGAAATTTTTCCTAATGAAAAGCTAAAATATTCATGGTCATATCCTGAGTTATCAGATAAAAAAACAACTGTAACCTGGGAATTGAAACCCGATGAAAACGGAACTTTAATAAAGCTTATTCACGAGGATATTGACTATTTTAACGATCTGGGTGAAAATTTTTCACGGGAATCTTTCACGGAAGGCTGGAACGGAATTTTGAAGGAAAGTTTAAAACCCTATCTCGAAAATTAATTAAATAGGAGACTTAAAATATAAGTGATGGCAAAATTCAATTCCCTTCGTCCCGTTTTATGGACAGAACAATTCGATGAAACAATCGGTTTTTATACGCAGATTCTTGGTTTTACCCTACAGGAAAGAAATGACGACTGGCAATGGGCTTTTTTGCAGAAAGATGAGGTGCAGATTATGCTTACAAAACCGAATCAGCATAAGAAATTCAACGGAATCGGGTTCACCGGTTCATTTTATTTTACGGTAAATAATGCAGATGAATTATGGGAAGAGCTGAAAGATAAAGCAAAAATCTGCTATGAAATTGAAACGTTCGACTGGGAAATGAGGGAGTTTGCAATCTACGACAACAACGGCTATATATTACAATTTGGTCAAGATGTACATGAAATTAGTTCAGAGGAATAAATTTTGCTAATTTTGGGAAAATTATTTTAGAAATCAATGAAAAAAAATATAATAGCAGGTTTTGCAGCGATTTTGTTGTTGGCTTCATGTAAAGATGACAAAAAAGTACTGGATTCTTTGGCAGATTACAACAACTCGATGATGGAAAAAGGATATCATTTCGGAGATAAACTGAATTTGCCGAAAGATGTGCTTGATGATGCAGAAACCATTTCAATTAGTTTTGGAGACAAAGAAACATCAGGTCTTACCATAGATCCTAAATTTTTTACGTTGGGCGACAATGCTGTTACTTTTAATATCAAAACAAAAGGCGGTGAAACATTAACGCAGGACGCCACCATCAATGTATTTGCTAAAAATCCAGAACAGAAAATTAATTACGAAATCATTGCCGAATATCCTCACGATCCGAAAAATTTTGTGCAGGGTTTCCAGATCGAAGGCAACACGATTTATGAAAGTGACGGACAGAACGGTTCTTCGCAGATTTTAAAATATACGTTAGGCACTACAACACCTTTGGCTTCTACCAAACAGGCTCAGGAAGATTTTTCTGAAGGAAGCACCATTGTTGGCGATAAAGTTTATCAGCTAACATGGCAGAGTAAAAAAGGATATATTTACGATAAAAATTCTTTAAAATTGATCAAAGAATTTGCCTATCCTAATGTTTTGGGTGAAGGTTGGGGATTAACCTACGACGGTAAAAACCTGATTGCTTCAGATGGTAGTAAATTGCTATATTTCCTTGATCCGAACAATCCTTCAAAAATGGTAAAATACATTGCTGTTGCAGGAAGTTCTCAGGCTTACGATCAGTTGAATGAACTGGAATTCCATAACGGATTTATTTACGCCAATGTTTGGCAGAAGCCCATCATTCTTAAAATTAATCCTGCGAACGGAGAAGTAGTGGGAACGTTTGATTTTACTGAAATTGCCAAGCAGAATACCAAAGGAAGCGACGACGTCCTGAACGGAATTGCCTTCAAAGGAGACAATATGCTGATAACCGGTAAAAACTGGTCTAAAATTTACGAAGTGGCAATCAAATAATTGTCGAACCTTTTGTTTTCTAATTTAAATAAAAACTTGAAGTGAAGAAAAGTCTGATCGCAGGTTTTGCAGCAGCTTTGCTGCTGATGTCCTGTAAAAACGATAAAAAAATTCTTGATTCTTTGGCGGATTATAACAATTCGATGGAGCAGAAGGGATATCATTTTGGTGATAAACTGAATCTTCCGGAAGAAGTTACCGACAATGCAGAAAGTATTTCTATAAGTTTCGGGGATAAAGAAACGTCAGATTTAACGATTGATCCTAAGTTTTTTGCATATGGCGATAATGAGGTGACCTTCAATATTAAAACGAAGGGCGGAGAGATTTTAAATCAGGATGCCACCATCAACGTTTTTACCAAAAATCCTGAAGCCAGTATTCCTTTTGAAATTGTAGCAGAATATCCTCATGATCCGAACAATTTTGTGGAAGGTTTTCTCATAGAAGGAAATACGGTTTATGAAAGTGACGGACTGGAAAAAGCTTCACAATTAATAAAATATACTTTGGGAAGTACAACTCCGGCGCAGACTGAAAAACAGCCCGCCGATATTTTCTCCGAAGGAATTGCTATTGCGGGAGATAAAATTTATCAGTTGACCTATCAAAATAAAATCGGATTTGTTTATGATAAAAATACGTTAAAGAAAATCTCGGAATTTCCTTTGCCGAATGAATTCGGAGAAGGTTGGGGAATGACCTATGACGGGAAAAATCTTATCGCTGATACAGGTTCGAATAAACTGTATTTTCTGGATGTAAATAATCCTTCAAAAGTGGTGAAAACCGTTTCTGTGGGTGGGAATAAGGAAATTTACAATCAAATCAACGAGCTGGAATATCACAACGGATTTATTTATGCCAATATCTGGCATCAGCCTTATATTTTAAAGATCAATCCTCAAACCGGTGAAACTGTAGGTAAATTTGATTTTACAAAGATCACGGAAGAATATACTCAGAATAACAGCGAACACGTTCTTAACGGAATCGCCTTCAAAGGAGATCATATGTTGGTGACGGGTAAAAACTGGTCGAAAATCTATGAAGTTGCGATTAAATAAGTTAAAATGAACCGCAATTTCTGTTGAAATAAATAAAAATAGTAAATTGGTAGCGTTCCTTTCCGGAGCGCTATCTTAGTAAAAGAATTTGAAATTATTATCCTTCATATTTGCATTGGTTTTCTGTTTGTTATCCGCGCAGAAAGCCCTTCCTTTAGACACGCTGAAACTGAAGGAAGCAAAAGATATGCTTGCCGACGATTACGGAAATCTGTATATCTATAAAAACAAAGATTTCAGCTTTACCAAATACGATTCCTTAGGGAGGCAGATCGGGAAGATGATGCTTACGGTTCCTTATAAAGTGCAGACGGTACAAAATCCGTTAAGCGTGCCTTTGTTTTCTGAAAACGCTCAGGAAATGAAATTTGTGGATCAGAACTTAAACGAAATCCAGAAGGTTGATTTTAAGCAGAAATTCGGGTTTATTAAAATGGCTTATGCGGAAGATCTGCAGCAGCTCTGGCTTCTGGACGACAGTACAAAACGTCTGATCCAGTATAATTTCAGAAATGAAACCACCATCAATTCTTATCCTTTTGATGCAAGTATTGACGATTTGACGGATCTTCTGGTATATGAAAATAAAGTGTATGTTTTAACCAGAAAATACATCCGTGTCTATTCATTAAAATTTGAAAAGCTCTTTGAAGCACCTTTGGAAAACGGAAAACGTTTCAGACGAGAGAATGAATTTATACTTGTTATTACCAATAATTCCATCCTGAAATATGTTCCGGAGAAGGAAATGGTGAAGATTTTTGAAGATCCGGATGCACAGATTGTGGATAAAAATACGCTGTCTTATTTTGAAATAAAAGCCAACAAACTTTATCTTTACAGTCTTGAAAAAAACAAGGAATCCAAACCACAAACAGAGCCTGATCCTAAGCAGAAAGCAGCGGAACAGGAGGTAGAAAAATCTGCTGAGAAAGCAGCGGAACCCGATAGTCCTGAAGGAAAACTGGAAAAGAAAACTCAGGAAATTGAAAGCAAAAATCCTGCGGAAAGTTCTCTTCAGAAGCTTCTTGATGATACTTCCCAGATTCAGGCTGCCGGAATTTAGATCTTTATTAAATTAAAAATATACTAGGGAAAATATGCACATTGCAGTTACAGGAAATATTGGAGCAGGAAAAACGACGTTAACGACGATGCTTTCTAAGCATTACGGTTGGGATGCCCAGTTTGAAGATGTAGATCACAATCCTTATCTGGAGGATTTTTACGCGGATATGAGCAAGTGGAGTTTTGCGCTTCAGATCTATTTTTTGGGAAGCAGATTCAGACAGGTAAAAGAGATCAGGGAAAGCGGGAAAAATATTATTCAGGATCGTACGATTTATGAAGATGCACACATTTTTGCAGAAAACCTGAACGATATGAATCTTCTTTCTGATCGTGATTTTAAAAACTACGAATCTGTTTTCAATCTGATGAAATCTTTCGTTTCTGCGCCGGATTTATTAATTTACCTTAAATCTGACGTTCCGAATCTGGTAAAGAAAATTTACAAAAGAGGAAGAGAGTATGAAGCATCCATCAGCATTGAATATCTTTCAAAACTGAATCAGAAATACGAAAAATGGATCTCCAATTATACGGAAGGTAAACTTTTGATTATTGAAGTGGATGATCTTGATTTCGTAGAAAAGCCTGAAGATTTCGGGTTTATTTTAGAAAAGATTGAGGCAGAACTGAACGGTTTGTTTTAACAAACTTTTATCAGACATTAAAGCAGTAATCGTTTTATTTCTTCTAAATTTGTTAAAAAAAATTAATTTTTAAATATAAATAGTCATGTTGGTGAAAGTTTTACATAATGGGAATTGTTCGAAATCAAATGCGGTTTTGGAATACCTCGATGAAAACGGAGTTCCGTTTGAGATCATCAACATTCTTGAAGATCCGCTGAGTGAGCTGGAAATTAAAACAGTATTAAAAAAGCTGAACCAGAGCGTCTTTCATATCATCAGGAAAACAGATAAATTGTATCTTGAAAATTATGCAGACAAAAATTTATCCGAAGAAGAATGGATTAAAGTTCTGGCGGAAAATCCTTCCCTGATCCAGAGACCGATTATTATTAAAGGTTCTGTAGCGATGCTGGGAAGACCGATTGAAAATGTCAAATATTTTATTGAGAAATAAATAATTCATTGAAAATTTAAACTAAAAAGTCAGCCGTTAAGCTGACTTTTTGTTTTATAAAAGAATGACGCCTTCTATTTTTGCGACTTCCTGATAAATGGTTACCACCTGATCCGCATCTAAAACGAATGCATTGATGTTGCAGGCTGTGTATTTTCCGTTTTTACTTTCGCGGTTTCCCAGTGTAAATTTGATCCCGTCGAAAACCTTATAAATCTCGGTAAGTTTTGCCTGATCGGTAGGAATAATAAATTTAAATAAATAATCTTCCGGAAAATCGTGGTGACCTTCCAGTTTTTCCCTCAAAGAGTTATAAAAATCTTCAGGGTTTGCGTGTTGATTTCCTTGTAATATATCCATCTGCTTTTTAAAATCTATATAAATATAGTCAAAATTTTTCTATTTCCCAAGCGGTCCCAGAAGCGACTTGGAATTTTGGATCTCATAATCTTCAATGATGTTGAAAATCCCGTTCACAAGCTGTTCGGAAGCCAATTGGCTTAATCCTCCCGAATTTGCAGAAGTTTTATTTCCACCCAGAAGACTTCCAAGTAGATTGCTTCCCGATAATGCAGTATTAATGCTCTTAACAATACCGTATTGGTTAAGCTGTTCTTCAACTTTCGGAGTAATGGCGGCAATAAGCTGTTGGGAAGTTTTTTCTTTCAGAATTAAAGTTGCTGTTCCTTTCTCCCCCTGAATAATTCTTGTGACATCATTTGCATTCAGGCTGTTAACAGCATTTACAAGGATTGGTTTTGAAATATTTACGGTGTAAACTGCCGCATCAGCAATATAAGCTCTTTCTTTTGCAACCAGAGAAGGAGCAATTTTTTCTAACATTGAATTGATGTCTCTAAGCTGTTTTGGAAGAGCTTTATCCACCATATTATTTTGTAAGAAAGCATCTCTGTTGCTGTATACATTCACTCCTTTATCAATTCCGTTCAGAAGAAGTCTTTTAATAATCGATAATCCGAGATCAGATGTTGTCAGAGTCGTACAAGACTGCATTGTTGTATTGATAACAGCTCCGGTTCCTATCATAAGAGCCGCCGCGATAATATATTTTTTCATTGATAGTGATTAAATTTTAAAAATTGTCAAATACCGAACCAAATTTATAACAGTAGAATTAGTTTAACAAATTTTATTATTCCTATTTACTATCGGAGTTTAACTTTTAGTCATTTCTTTTGGCATAGTTAAAATTTTTAAGAGCTATGTTATGAATAAATTATTAATTTTTTTAATTGAAAAGTATAAGTTTGCTATTAAATAATATGTAATAATAATAAATATATTGAATGATTTACTTAATGTAAATGATAATTAAATGTTTTTCCGTAAATCTAAAATATTAACAGATAGGTAAAAAAATTAAGTATAATTAACATTGTTTGATATATTTTTATAATTTTGACTAATGTCTTTTATTGAGAATATATATTTTTCGGTAAAAAACATCAAGTTTTTGATTGTACGAATAAAATTAAACTATATGAAACAACGTGATTTAAAGTATTCATGTCTCATTGCAGTTTTATACTTCGGTATGAATGTCAATGCGCAAACTACCCCAAAAGACACTGTTCCGAAGGAGCAGAAGATTGAGGAAGTTGTGATGATTGGATATGGATCTCAGAAAAAGGAGAATGTAACGGGGAGTATTGCTACAATATCTTCAAAGCAATTGGAAAATCAGCCCAATCCAAACGCGCTTAGCTCTGTTCAGGGGAAAGTGGCAGGGGTTCAGATTACAAATGGTGCGGCTCCGGGATCTTCTCCAAGAGTGGATATCCGAGGTATCGGAACTTTAAACGGAACAACGGTATTTATTGTTGACGGAAGTATAACAGAAGATATTTCTTTTCTGAATCCGCTGGACATTGAGTCGATGAGTGTTTTAAAAGATCCTTCTTCATTGGCTATCTATGGAGCCAAAGCTTCTAAAGGTGCTGTAATTATTAAGACAAAATCCGGTAAAGGTAAAAATGTCTTTAATTTCAATTCTTATATCGGATTAAAAAGAGTTTCCAATATACCTAAAATGGTTAATAAAGATCAGTATGTGGAACTTTACAATGAAAAATTAAAAAACCAGGGATCTACAACAGGATTTATCAATTCTTCCATGTTTCCGACAAGCACCAACTGGTTTGATGAGATTTTTAGAGATGCCATGATTAATTCAAATGATATCTCTGCATCCGGAAAATCAGACAAATTAACTTACTTTTTAAGTTTAGGTTATTTAACAGATCAGGGGAATTTAGCTGCCGGTAAAGGAATCAACAGTGGAGACGAGTTCCGCAGATTTACATCAAAGATTAATTTAACGTATAAATTAACAGATCATTTAACGGTTGGTACAAATTCAACATGGAGTACTACACGAAGAGATAATGCAAACAATCCTACATTAACAGCATATCTTTCTCCACCTGTATACAGCCCAATGAATGCAGATGGAACTTACGGTTATCAGACTCTTGTTTCATTAGCTAACCCAAGAGCTACTTTAGATCTTTTCAGAGGAAAGGATAATGGTAACAGATATTTGATAAACCTTTGGGGAGAATATAAATTCTGGGACGATTTTACATATAGAATAAGTTATACTCAGGATAATTCTGATGTTAAATCTTATTCTTATAATCCTGTTATCAACTACATTCCTGCAAGTACTTCACGTTCAAGCTTATTAAGAACAAACCAGATGTTGAGATCGTATGTTTTAGATAATACTTTAACATGGAGAAAGCAATTAGGAAATCATAACCTTGAAATTCTGGCAGGTATGACCAGAAACGAGGATTACGGACTTAATCTTAATACTTTTGGAAGAGATATCGTGTATAACGGTACAGAACAGTCTTTATATTTTTCAGGAAGTATCCCAACCACAAGCGGCGGAGGAAATAATTATGCGGACGGAGCTTCTTGGGAAGTAGGCTTCAGAGACAGGGTACAATCTTATTTTGGAAGAGTAAATTATGATTATAAAGGAAAATATCTTATTAATGCATCCATTAGAAATGATGGAACTACAGGATACAGCTCAGAAGACAGAACACACTGGTTCCCTGCTGTAAGTGCAGGATGGGTTATTTCCAAAGAAAACTTTATGAGCAATCAGAATATTTTTAATTTATTAAAAGTAAGAGGAAGCTGGGGAAGTTTAGGAAATCCGGTAAGAGGTCTTAATTACGTTTTAACCACGCAAACCGGTCTTAATGCTTATTTTGGAGGGGTTGCTTATCCGGGTGAAACCACAACAGATATTATTGATACATCAATTGGCTGGGAAACTATTGAAGGAACAGATTTCGGATTGGAAATGGCTTTCCTGAAAAACAGGCTGAAAGTTGAAGCTACATATTATAACAAAGATTCTAAAGATGTTGTATACGGAATTCAGCAGCCTTCTATTTCCGGAGCGCAGAATAAATTGGTTACCAATGCATTCTCTTTCAATAATAAAGGATTTGAATTTTCTGTTAATTATGAAGCAAACCTTACCGATAAAATCAAATTCGGAGTGTATGGAAATTTAACCACCCTTAAAAATGAAATCACTTCGGTTTACAACAACTCATATAACGAAACAGGACCTTATCTATTCGGAAGCACCATCACAAGACTTGAAAAAGGAGTTCCTGTAGGTTCTTACTACGGGTTCCAGGTAGCGGGAATTTTCCAGAATCAGGCACAGGTAAATGCTGCACCTAAGCAGGTGGGAGCTGCTGTCGGAGGATTTCAGTTCGCAGATATTAACGGGGACGGAGTTATTGACAATTCAGATAAAACATACTTAGGAAGCCCGATTCCGGACTTTACTTACGGATTCGGAGTTAATTTATCCGGATATAATGTAGATTTTTCTGTGGACTTCCAGGGAGTTTCCGGAAACAAAATTTACAACTACAACAGAGAGCAGCGTTATGGTAACGAAAGCTGGGATTTAGATTTCTACAACAACAGATGGAGAGGCGAAGGTACTTCTAATACATATCCTATGGTTACCAATGATCAGAACATCATCAAGCCCAACAGTTTCTATGTAGAGAATGGAAGTTTCTTCAGAATCAGAAATATTCAGTTAGGATATACATTACCATCTAACTTGTTTACGAATACAAAGATTCAGAAATTAAGACTGTATGTTTCTGCTCAAAATCCATGGACATCTTTTAAATACAACGGTTTTTCACCAGAAATATTGAATACATCAGACCGTGTTCAACTGGGGGTAGATCAAAACATTTATCCCTTATCTTCGATCTATACAATGGGGGTTAATTTAACTTTCTAAAATTAAAAAAATGAAAAAAGTATCAATACTGTTATTAAGTCTATTTCTTGCATCATCTTGCGGAAATGATTATTTAGATATAAAACCGGAAACTAAAAACGAAGCTGATAATTTCTTTACTACCGAAGCTGATGCTGTCTCTGCGACGACTGCTATTTATAGCTTTCTAAGAAGCTGGGAAAACTCTGCATTTCCGTCTCAATATGTTTTTGGTGTTCCTGCGGATGACGTCCTGAAAGGTTCAAACCCGGGAGATGCATCCTTTATGCTTGCTTATGATCAATTTACTTACACTGCTTCCGATGGCGGAGTGGAAGGATACTGGACAGGTCAGTGGAATGCTGTGGCAAGATGTAATCAGGTAATTAGTAATATTCCAAAGATTACCATGAATGAAACATTGAAAAAGAGACTTCTTGCAGAGGCTAAAATGCTGAGAGCATATTTCTACTTTAATCTGGTAAGAATTTATGGAGGTGTTCCTATCTTTGATGGTATTCCTTCAGATTTAAATTACAATATCCCTAGAAAATCCAAAGAAGAGGTGTATAATTTTATCATTTCAGATTTAATTTCAGCTTCAGAGGTTCTGCCTCAGACTTATTCTGCTGCGGATCAGGGTAGAGTTACCAAAGGTGCAGCGCTAGGATTACTATCAAAAGTTTATTTGTATAAAAAAGATTACCAGAAGGCATACGATGCTTCTAACCAGGTAATTGCAATGGGTTATTCACTAGATCCTGATTTCAACCACCTTTTCAGAATTGCAGGAGAATTCGGTCCGGAATCTGTATTTGAAGTAGACTGTGAATGTTCTTCATTAGGAGGAAGTCAATATGCAGAAGTTCAGGGTGTAAGAGGACAGTTTGGATGGGGCTTCTTCACACCGTCACCTTCTCTGGAAGCGGCGTTTGAAACCGGAGATATCAGAAAAGAGCTTACGATCTTAAGAGACGGAGAAACAACTCCGGAAGGAGATGTTATTGCGGTTGGAGATCCTTTATCAGTAAAAACATTTAATCAGAAGGCGTATGTTCCTAAAAGTTTAAATAATACTTCTTGCGGATATGGCTCCAGACAAAATATCAGAATTTTAAGATTTGCTGAAGTATTGCTAATTAATGCAGAAGCGGCAAATGAATTAGGAAATTCTGCAACCGCGATCACGAACTTAAATAAAGTGAGAACGAGAGCTATGTTACCTGTTACTACTGCAACCTCACAATCTGCATTACGTACTGCGATATGGAAAGAGAGAAGAGTAGAATTAGCGATGGAAGGAGACCGATTTGTGGATCTTGTAAGAACGGGACAGGCAGCCAGCGTCCTTGGAAGTTATGGATTTGTTGCCGGGAAAAACGAAGTATTCCCAATACCGCAAAACGCAATTAATCAAAGCAATGGGGTACTTGTTCAGAATCCTGGATACTAATCCTCATGAGAATTAAAAATTTTATAATACTAACAACTGCCATATATTTATGTGGCAGTTGTTCTTCTGAAGATATTGTAAATAACCAACAAAATCCGACAGCTCCCACCAACAACTACACCGATGTCCAACTCATCGAAATGGTACAAAAAGATGCTTTAAAGTATTTTTGGGATTATGCCGAATCGGGATCAAAATTAGCAAGAGAAAGATATCATACCGATAATCCTTCTCAGGATGCAAATATTGTTACGACCGGAGGTTCAGGTTTTGGACTGATGACTATTTTAGTGGGTATTAAAAACGGGTATATTTCCAGAGCTGAAGCGGTTTCCAGATTAACAACCTCTCTTAATTTCCTTCAGAATGCCAATCGTTTTCATGGAGCATGGCCACACTGGATCAATGGAACTAACGGTCAGGTTATACCTTTCAGCCAGAAAGATAACGGAGGAGATTTGGTAGAAACTTCATTTCTTGCACAGGGACTGATCTGTGTGAGAGAATATTTTAAAAATTCTTCAGATGCTTCAGAACTGGCAATTTCTCAGAAAGCCGATGTGCTATGGAAAGGAATTGAATGGAACTGGTACACGCAAAACCCCGCAGCTCCCAACATGCTTACATGGCATTGGTCTCCCAATTACGATTGGCAGATAAATATGCCGTTAAGAGGTTTTGATGAAACATTAATTACCTATGTCATGGCTGCTGCATCTCCAAATTACTCAATCGCTAAACCTGTTTATCAGCAGGGATGGGCAAGAAGCGGAAGTATAAAAAATACAGGATCACAGTTCGGATTACCTCTTGTAGTGAATCATAATGGTGCGAATGGTACAGTAGGTCCTATGTTTTGGTCACATTATTCATTTTTAGGACTGGATCCGAGAGGCTTGTCCGATGAATATGTAAATTATGGCGATGCTACAACCAATCATGCCAAAATAATGTATCAGTACTGCGTTGCCAATCCAAAAGGATGGCAGGGTTATAATTCAAAAAGTTGGGGACTTACAGCAAGTTATTCCAGAAATCCAAATACAGGAGGAGATGATTACGCTGCACATCAGCCAAATAACGATTTAGGAATTATTTCTCCTACAGCAGCATTATCGAGTATGCCTTACACACCAACGGAAAGTATGAATATGCTCAGATTTCTGTATAATGAAAATTATAGTAAATATGTAGGCGTTGCAGGACCTTACGATGCTTATTCTGTTCATTACAATTGGGTGACGCCAAGATACCTCGCAATAGATCAGGGAACCATTGCACCAATGGTAGAAAATTATAAAAGCCAGTTTTTATGGCAGTTATTTATGAATGCGCCCGATGTTAAACAGGGATTAATAAAATTAGGATTCCATTCTACACAGTATGGATTTTAAACAAAATTAAATTATGAAAAGGATAATACTTTCAGTCATCGCTATATCATCACTCTCGGTTTCGTGTAAGAACTCACAGATTTCCATACAGGAAGCATCAAAAGTTCAGATTGTAAAAAGCAACATCACAGACGAGCAGTTAATGGATAAGGTGCAAAAAGATGCTTTAAAGTATTTTTGGGACTATGCAGAACCCAATTCAATGTTGGGAAGAGAACGCTATCATGAAGATAATATCTATCCGGATAATGATAAACATGTTGTTACGACAGGAGGATCAGGATTCGGGCTCGCAACCATTTTAGTCGGCGTAGAAAGAGGATTTATCCCGAGAAAAGATGCGGTAAAAAGATTGAATACCATGATGGATTTTCTTGCAAAAGCAGATCGTCATAAAGGAGCATGGTCACACTGGATCAATGGCGAAACTGGCAAAACAGTTCCGTTCGGAAAAAAAGACAATGGAGGAGATCTCGTAGAAACCTCTTTCTTAACTTCAGGAATTTTAATGGTTCGTGAATATTTTAAAAACGGAAATACTGAAGAAAAAGCTTTAGCAAAAAAATGTGATGAACTTTGGAAAGGAATTCAATGGAACTGGTACACAAAAGGTGGACAGAAAGTCCTTTACTGGCATTGGTCGCCCGATTATCAGTGGGAAATGAACTTCCCGTTGGAAGGCTACAACGAATGTTTAATTACCTATATTTTAGCCGCTTCGTCACCTACTTATCCGATTGATGCTGAAACCTACTACAAAGGCTGGACAAGAAATAGAACCTACCTTTCAGATAAAGAAAAATATGGTCTTCCAATGTATGTAAAACACAATGGAGCAGCAGAATATGGAGGGCCTCTATTTTGGGCACATTATTCCTATATCGGTCTCGATCCGACGAACTTATCAGATAAATTAATCAAAAATTATTTTGATTTAAATAAAAATCAGGTTCTTATTGATTACAAATATTGCGTTGAAAATCCCAAAAACTGGAAAGGATATGGACCCAATTATTGGGGATTAACAGCCGGTTACTCAAGAAACGAGGACGGAAGCGCAGGATATGATGCACATTTTCCGCAAAATGACCGTGGGGTAATTACTCCTACTGCGGCGTTGAGCAGTTTTCCGTATTCTCCAAAAGAATCAATGGATTTTTTAAGATTTATTTATACCCAAAAACCTGAATTTATTGGCTCAGCCGGACCTTACGATGCAACGTCCATTCATTACAATAACTGGACAACGCCAAGATATCTCGCGATTGATCAGGGAACGATCGCTCCAATGATAGAAAATTACAGAACCGGATTTTTGTGGAAACTATTCATGAATGCGCCCGAAATTCAGCAGGGATTAAAGAAACTAAGCTTCAAATCGGAAAAATATCATATTAAATAATTTTTTAGGAGCTGTTTCCCGCTTTCCGCACTCGCTATTTTAGGGTTTCGGGGGGGGGGGGGCCCCCGCCCCCCCCCCCAAAAATTGGCGGACAAAAAGGGGAAAAAGGGGGGGTTTTAAAAAAAAAGGGTTTTTTTTTAAAACAAAAAAAAAAAAAAAAAAAAATT
>NZ_JBBCWG010000023.1:0-41782 GCF_037146035.1 Chryseobacterium sp. MMO-72 | reverse complement strand
ATTTTCAGCCATAAAAAAAGTTTATTGAAACAAAGTTCAATAAACTTTCTAAATCATCAGTAACAATCGGCAATACGAAGAATTTTACCAACTATTTTTGACTATTAAACCAAAAATCAAAGGCTTCTTACGAAGCCTTTGAAACACCAAATCACAAAATATTAATATGAAAAAAATTTACTTTTCAGTAAACTTGTGACTCGGCTGGGATTCGAACCCAGGACCCATACATTAAAAGTGTATTGCTCTACCAGCTGAGCTACCGAGTCGTCACTTAGTTTGAATTTACTTTAAAAAAGTAACATTCTGTTTAAGAGCTGCAAAGATACAAATTATTTCGTTCCTGCAAAATTTATTTTTCAAAATCAAAGGCTTCTTTAGAAAGCCCTTGAAACACCAAATCACAAAATATTAATATGAAAAAAATTTACTTTTCAGTAAACTTGTGACCTGGCTGGGATTCGAACCCAGGACCCATACATTAAAAGTGTATTGCTCTACCAGCTGAGCTACCAGGTCGGCCACAATCAATAGTATTGTAAATTAAATTAAGCTATACTACTAATTATTCAAATTTTCTGCATTGTGCCTGCGACTGGACTCGAACCAGCACATCCTTAGGAAACCACCCCCTCAAGATGGCGTGTCTACCAATTTCACCACGCAGGCAATAAAAATCACAAAATCCAGTAATTTTTTTTGCTTGTGACTCGGCTGGGATTCGAACCCAGGACCCATACATTAAAAGTGTATTGCTCTACCAGCTGAGCTACCGAGTCGGCCACTTTATCAACGATTAACACTGTGATAATGTCCCTCGTTTTTAGTGGTGCAAAGATATGAGTTTTTTCTTTATCTCAAAACTTTTTTGCAAATTTGTTTAAAAAAAATTCATGATAATTTCACTGGTCGGATACATGGGAAGTGGCAAATCTCACGTTTCCAAAATATTAAGCGAAAAACTCAATTTTAAATTAATTGATCTGGATAAAGAAATTTCCAAAAGGAATAAAATGACAATCCCCGAAATCTTCGATAAAAAGGGAGAAATCTATTTTAGAAAGCTGGAAAGAGAAACATTGGAAGAAATTCTTGCCTCTGAAAAAAATGTTATTTTAAGTCTGGGGGGAGGAACTCCTGTCTATTATAACAATATGGAAATCATCAACCATAATTCAAAAAGTGTTTTTTTAAGAGCTTCTGTCGCTACTTTATCAGAAAGACTTTCTAAACAGAAAGAAAAAAGACCTTTAATAGCCAATATCGCAGATGAAAATCTTGCTGAATTTATAGCAAAGCATCTGTTTGAAAGAAATGACTTCTACAATAAAGCACAAATTAGTGTAATTACAGACAACAGAACTCCGGAAGATATCGCCAGTGAAATAACAGAAAAGCTCTATCTCTAGAGCTTTTTTTAATCTTCGTTTTCAGATTCGTCACCATTTTCGCCAAAGAAATCGTCCCAGTCTGTAAAATCTGAGGCAATATCATTTTCTACGTAATCGTCCATATCTCTGCGGTCTTTCTTCGTAGGTCTTCCCTCTCCTTTATTTCGGTAATAATCCTGAGACATCTTACGCATTTTCAATAATTCATACTGTTCCTTATCAGTCACATCTTTTATATGAAGAGGAACAAGCTTTGCTCCGATCCTGCTTTTCGGAATCTGGATTACTTTAATCTGATAGTCAATCTGATTTTTACGGATCTTTATTACATCTCCTTCCTTCACCTCTTTAGAAGACTTTACAACCGACGCACCGATAGATACTCTGTTCTTTTTAATCTCCTCAGTAGCAATGGTTCTGGTCTTATAAAAACGAATGCTCCATAAAAATTTATCTATTCTCATAATTTTTTATACTTTTGTCGTTATATTATTTGTAAAGTAATTAAAGTTTTTTGAAAAATGAAAAAAATATTTTTATATATCCTTGCTGGATCTCTGTGTTTCACGGCATGTAAAAAGGATGGTGAAGTTGAAACATTTGTAGAACCGGACGATATTGCGGTAAGAAATTCATACGACGATCAGGCGATCCAAAAGTTTATGAATGACAATTACCTTGATTCACAGGGAAATATAAAAGCATTCAGCTCTACAGATACTTCCGATGATAATGAGAAAAAATTATCAGAACTAAGTCCTCAGAAACTTTCTTCCGGAGTTATATATATTGTAAGAAACGGAGCGCAGCCAACTTCAGGAGTAACTCTTGAAACGAATCCTGAAGCAACAAATGCAACTCAGATCAGAACGATGATGAGAGCAAACTACTATCTTGCAACAAATACAGACGGTAATGTAGCATTTACAACTTCCGGAGTTTTAGCCAACACAATCAACGGAAGCGGCTCTCCTTTAACAGACCCGATGTTTTATTATGTAAAAAAGAGTGTTAAAGAAACGGCCGGTAAAGAAAGAAGCTATTACGAAATAGAAGGTCTTCAGGAAGGATTGAAATATTTTAAGGGATACGCAAATTTATCAGACGGAGATGCATACAATTTACAGGGGGTAATTATCGTTCCTTCAAGAGCTGCTTTTGGTAGAGATGCACATTATAATTATACAGGTTATTCTCTTAAAAATAATTGTTTTGTATTCAACTTCCAGATTTACAAAGCCAATCCAAGACCGGTTTTAGAACAATAAAAAATAAAAAAGCGCTTCCCATTGAGAAGCGCTTTTTATTTACTTAAATTAATACTTAGCTTTCTGCTTTACATTTCCTAAAATATCCGGAAAATAGAGATCTGCTAAATGATCAAACTCGTCACCTCTCATAAACATTGTGGCATCCACTTCTTCATACGAACTTCTTCCTGCCGCCGCAATCAGCTCATTACATGTGTGAAGCGTATTTTTATGAAAATGGTACACCCTTTCCGCCTTATCTGCAACATCCAGACCTTTAATCAACATTTTATCCTGTGTGGCAACACCAGTCGGACAATTGTTATTATTACATCTCAAAGCCTGAATACAGCCTAAAGAGAACATAAATCCTCTCGCATTATTACACATATCCGCTCCCATCGCGATGGCTCTTAGAATGTCAAGACTTGTAAGAACTTTTCCACTTGCAATAACCCTTAATTTACTTCTTACATTATAATTATTCAGCGTTCTGTTAACAAAAATCAAAGCAGGTTCCAAAGGCATTCCAACTCCATCCGAGAACTCCGGCGGTGCAGCTCCGGTTCCTCCTTCAGCTCCATCGATTGTAATGAAATCCGGATAAATCTTGAGAACATTCATCTGAACGCAGATATCTTCAAATTCTTTGGTATCGCCGATGCACAACTTAAATCCAACAGGTTTTCCTCCGGAAAGTTCTCTTAACTGCTGTACAAACCTCAGCAAACCTGCAGCATCAGAAAAAGAGGTATGAGAAGGCGGTGAAATAATCGTTAATCCCGGCGTTACGTGACGGATTTTTGCAATTTCCGGGGTATTTTTAACAGCCGGTAAAACTCCGCCATGACCTGGTTTTGCCCCTTGAGACAATTTAATTTCGATCATCTTTACATTGGGTAAAGTGGAATATTTTTTAAACAATTCCGGATTGAATTTGCCTTCTTCATCACGACAGCCGAAATATCCTGTCCCAATCTGCCAGCAAAGATCGCCTCCTTCCATATGGTGCGGAGAAATTCCTCCTTCTCCGGTATTATGGTAAAAATTTCCCTTTTTTGCTCCTCTGTTTAAAGAAATCTGTGCACGGTCACTTAATGCCCCGAAACTCATTGCCGAAATATTAAATAACGAAGCATGATAAGGCTGAGAACACTGCTCTCCTCCTACCCAGACTCTCGGAAGCTCTTCCATCGGAGATTTTGCATAAATGGAATGTTTGATTCCCTCATATTTTCTGTGGTTAACTTCGAGCTGTGTTCCGAAAGGCACAGTATCGCTCAAATTTTTTGCCCTTCTGTACACCGCAGAACGCTGATTTCTCGGAAAAGGTTTTCCATCGGTTTCTCTTTCAATGAAATACTGCTGCATTTCCGGTGAAATACTCTCAAAGAAGTATCTGAAATAGCCCAAAACAGGAAAATTTCTTAAAATAGCGTGTTTAGATTGCGTAATGTTGTAAATCCCTATTGCGTACACAGCGGTTAACAAAACCGGAATCCACCAGTCTGCCCTTATTAAAAATGCAACCGACCATGCAACAACAAGAATAACAGCTCCCCAAAGCAAAAATTTGTCTCTCATATCATTTTGAATTTTACCAAAGTTAAAAAATTTAAATTGATATAAACGGTCTGAGAAACATCAAAAAAATGAATGAAAGAAGTTATTTTTGGATTAAATGTGATGATTTCAGGTTTCGATTTCATTAAAAC
Organism: Chryseobacterium sp. MMO-72; assembly: GCF_037146035.1. Classification (NCBI taxonomy): domain Bacteria; kingdom Pseudomonadati; phylum Bacteroidota; class Flavobacteriia; order Flavobacteriales; family Weeksellaceae; genus Chryseobacterium; species Chryseobacterium sp. MMO-72. The sequence continues at coordinate 37,426 of NZ_JBBCWG010000023.1, read as the reverse complement.
AAAAAAAGACATCACTATGATAGCAATGTCTGAATTATTTTAAATGAATTGTTTAAAAGAATATTAAATTTTCTCGAGAAAACTCTCAAAAGAATTCATCACAGAAACAGTTCCGTCCGCTTCTATTTTTTCAAGCTTTAAGAATTCAATCTGATTGACTGAAGCCTGATCGAAATCTTTCTGAACCCTCACATAATTCTCTGTGAAGCCAAACATTTTCCCGTCTTTATTTTCGTGTTCCCAAAGTACAGGAAGTGTTTTTCCAAGCTGGGTCTGGTAAAATGCCATCTTTTTCTTCTCAGATAAAATTCTAAGCATTTTATTGCGTCTTTTTCTTTCAGTGATCGGAACTACGCCTTCCATTTCTGCCGCTTCTGTATTTTCCCTTTCAGAATAGGTGAAAACGTGCAGATAAGTTATTGGAAGCTCATTCAGGAAGTTATATGTTTCCATAAACAGTTCTTCTGTTTCTCCCGGAAAACCGACAATTACATCCACACCAATCGCTGCATCCGGCATTACCTCACGGATTTTATTAACTCTATCGGTATATAATTTCGTTAAATAACGGCGTTTCATTTTTTTCAACAGTTCATCGCTTCCTGATTGTAAAGGGATATGAAAATGCGGAACAAAACTTTGGCTTTTCGAAACCAGTTCTATGCTTTCGTCTTTCAACAGATTCGGCTCGATGGAAGAAATACGGATTCTTTCGATGCCTTCAACCTGATCAAGCTCAGAAATTAAATCTAAAAAAGTATGTTCATGTCTTTTGTTTCCAAATTCTCCTTTTCCGTAATCTCCGATGTTTACGCCTGTAAGAACGATTTCCTTGATATCTCTTTCAGCAATTTCTTTGGCATTTTTCAATACATTTTCGATGGTATCGGAACGGGAAATCCCTCTTGCCAAAGGAATCGTACAGTAGGTACATTTGTAATCGCAGCCATCCTGAACTTTCAGAAAAGCTCTGGTTCTGTCTCCGATGGAGTAACTTCCGATAAAAAAATCTGTTTCTTCAATTTCGCATGAATGAACAATGCCTTCATTTTCAGATTTTTCCAAATCATCAAGATAGCTCAGAATATTGAATTTTTCTTTGGCTCCTAAAACCAAATCTACGCCTTCAATCTGTGAAATTTCCTCCGGTTTCAGTTGTGCATAACATCCTACGATTACAACCAGACCATCAGGATTGGCTTTCATGGCTCTTTTTACGTGAAGTTTGCATTCGCGGTCGGCATTTTCAGTTACCGAACAGGTGTTGATAACATACACATTCGCCTTTTCATCAAAACTTACCTTTTCGTAACCTGCTTCTGTTAATTGACGGGCAATGGTAGATGTTTCCGCAAAATTTAATTTGCAGCCAAGAGTATGAAATGCGGCAGTTCTTTGAAATTGAGACATTTATTGATTCTGAATTTTGTGGGTGCAAAGATAATCATTTTAAGATGAATTCTGAATTGATTCAATCTATTGATGAAATTCATCCCTTATTTCCGGACTGTTCCGGTAACAAACCGGGGATGAATTTTGAATTTCAGGCTCATCAATCTGCTGCAAATCTCTGATACATTGCTCTCTGATATTCCACAATTCACCTAAACTGTAAGTGATGCGTTCTTCATTCAGCCATTCTCCAAGAAAATCTTTATGAAATGAAATTTTCTGAGCTCCAATTTCGTTGAATTCTATTTCCCTTTCAATCAGCAGTTTATCTTTAAATTGTTGATAATTTGAACTGCGGTTCGTAAAATCGAAATATCCGTTATCAATTTTGAGATAATTATGCGCTTCCGGAATGTATTTCAAATTAAATTTTTGCAAAGTACTGCTAATCTTCGGAGTGTATTCTGCATCCATTTTAAAAATTCCAAGAATGAGCTTTACATCGCTATGATGATTTTCCAGAGCAAGTTTTCTCAGGGCGGCGTGTTTTGTGCTGCAGGTTCCGCCAAAATCATCAAAAATACATTCGGTTCTGCTTTTATCATTATTTCTTTTGTAAGAGAGCATTGAAACATATTGGCACGCAGAATGAAAATCTTTGATGTTTCTATTTAAAAATTCATCAGAAATAATTCCTTTATTTTGAATGGTAAAGTTTTTCATTACTGCTGTCTGAATTTATGACTCATTTCAGAATTAAATTCCTGCGATCTGTTTCTCGGAATAGAAAGGCTTTTCCAGTCTTCATTTTTCATCATTTTTGCGATATACACAATCTGCCCGATATGATAAGGATAATGCGCCAACTGACGGAAAACAGCATCCATAAATGTATGTGCTTCATTTCTTATGTAAATTACAGAATGTATATTTTCATCATTCATTTGATTCAGAGCGTCAAAAAAACATTTCCAGCCTTGTTCCCAATATTCCAGAACCTCAGCTTTCGTCTTAAAAGTATCAACAAATTCTTCATCCCTGTTCCGCCATGATTTTTCGCCGTCTTCGGTTAAAAAATTAGTCCATCTGGATAACATATTTCCGGCGATATGCTTAACAATAGTCGCTATAGAATTGCTTTCTTCATTAAACTGCCAGAAAATCTGTTCATCCGAAAGCTGCCCGAAAGATTGGTCACCGAGCATTTTATAATATTCAAAACGTTTTATCAATAACTCTTTCATGATGTAAATTTGAATATCTAAGATAGGGATTTTATAAAACAAAAACCGTTACAAAGGCAACGGTTTTCTATTGACTTCTGAAAAATTATTCTCTGTTTTTCACCATTACCCAACCGGAATACTTGAATAAGGTGTTCTTCTTATCATTTTCGTTCCAAGAAACCGAATACCAGTAAGTTCCTGTTGGGACTTTTTTACCTCCGATGGTTCCGTCCCATGTATAATTTCTTAGTTTATCCGCTTTGAAAACGAGTGTTCCGTATCTGTCGAAAACACTCAATACCAAATTCTGTTTGTATCCTAAAGCTGAATAATCGATCACATCATTCACTCCGTCTCCGTTCGGTGTAATTACATTCACCAGATTAGGAACCACCACTGTAATATCGATTGGTTCACAATTGTAGGCATCTTTTACAAAAATTCTGCTGTCTCCTCTCGGAACATTGGTAAATACATTGGAATCCTGCCATTTAATCCCGTCAAGAGAATATTTGTATGGAGCGGTTCCACCTGAAACATTTACTGTTATGGTATTATTGGTAATATCAACTGATGAAATGACAGGCTGCTCAGAAGCATAGACTTTTACAATCTGTCTGGTAATACAGTTACCGCTTTTTAATTTCACCCAATACGTTCCTACTCCTACATTACTGATTGTCTGTGTAGTGGCTCCTGTACTCCATTCATAAGCTGTAAATCCGGAACCTGCATCTAATGTCGTTTTATCTTCCATACAGATAATTTTGTCTTTCAGAATGGCGGAATATACCGGCTGAATAACCACCAGATTTACTTTTGCAATTGCAAAACAGTTATTGGAGTTGAATACTTTGACGTAAATGACACCGTTGGGAGCAATATAGTTTGAAAATCCTACGATTTCGTTCGTACCGTTCTGTGCATCTGCTAAAGAAGGATAATATTTTTTAGTCGTTCCGCTTTGCGTGGTTACTGCCGCAAGGGAAAGATCAAAGAGTCCCGTAGAAGGATCAGCTTCAATAAAGCAGGTTCTTAAAGTAGCTTCTGTAACGACGACAACCGGATAAAACTTCAGAATAATCTGCGCAATTGCCACACAACCATATTGAGAAGTAATTTTAACGTATACCGTTCCCTCTGCCGAAACGAAATTAGTAGTATTTGTAATGGGATTTATTCCCGCATTAAGATCTGAAAGTGAATTATAATACACCTTTACTGCGGTAGGATCTCCAAAAACAGCAGCGGAAGTTAAATCGTAAGTTCCGGTTCCTGCATTGTTGTTATTACAACTGTAGAGCGTAACATTGGTTCCCGAAATATTTCCGTATTTAAATTTAAAAGCTCCCACCTGTCTGCAGGAATTGATAGGGTTATTAGGGTTTGCAGGATCCTGATAATGAATACTGTAATAATATGTAGTAGTCGTATTAATGGTAATAGGCGACAAAATAGGATTTGCTCCGGAAAGAGCGTCATTTTGTGAAGTGTGATAACTGATCTGGAAATTACTGTTTCCATTTAAAATCCCGGAAGATAAAGTACTAAAATCAAAAACCATAGGATTTTCGCAAACAATAATTTCTCTTGGACTGGCAGGATTGGCAGCGGGGGCTCCCGGCGGAATAAAAGGATGAGTCTGAATGCTAGGATCCGTAAACGGTGAAGCCAATGTTGCGGTTCCTCCCCACGTTAGAGAAAAAGGAGCCATTGTAGGATTAAGAACATCCACCCAATTGTCTATATACAGATAATAGGTCTGTCCCGGTAAAACATCCATGTATTTACAGTACGGCGTTAATGATCCTCCTGCAGCGCTTAAGATCGCACTCGTCATATTCATCCCTGTGGAAGCCCCTACTCCGATAACGGTTGCTGCATTACAGCGAATCGGAGAACCAAGATTTGCACAGTTGGCATTCGGTCCGTAGATTGCCCAGTCGTAATCTGCATTAGGATCTGTAGGAATGAGATCGAAAGTAAGCGTTCCGCCTGTTGCAATGGTAAATTTATACCAGATTGAATTATGCTCACCGGAAGATAAACATCCTCCTAAATTTTCGTTAACATTCCCGATTCCCATGGGAGAATAGGTAATATTCGAATTCCCGCATACCGCAAGAGCGGATGAACAGTCTGCCTGAGCGAAAAAAATAGGTGAAATAAAAAGTAAAAAAAGAAGTAGAATTTTTTTCATATCATGTTAATTTGGTTATTAATTGAAATGCAATTTGTTGTCTATCAAATATAAACAATTCTAATTAAAAACAAAAGCTTGAACGAAAATAATTCAACAAAAACTAAATAACAATAAATATTTTTCAGCAATTACTTAATACTTGTAATATTTCCGCAAAGGTTTTCCAGATGAAAAATCTTATGAAACGGGCTGTTTACTTTTTGCAGATGTTCCTTATCCTGAATAAAAGTATAACGCGAAGCGATGGAATTCATATCCGAAACAATAACGAGCCAACATTCGTCGACCGAAGTATCGTAATAAGGAAATTTTTCGTTCTTTTTTTCAATCAGCTCTACAATTTTCTCGGAACATAATTCATCAAAAAGATTCATATTATACTCATGGGTAATAAAAACATTTCTTCGGTGGAAAGATTTCCGGATGCTTTTTACATTTCCTGCAGGCTTTCCTTTTTTAATGCTTTTATAAATATTTAAAATGATTTCCTGCTGATTTTCAGGAGAATCCAGTCTGATGTTTGAGTGAAATTCTAAAAAATAAACACCACGATATTTCGTAGTGTCTTCCTGTTCCAATAAAATTTCTGCCTGACGGAAAATCTTGTTCAGATTGCTTTCAACCTTCTTCATTTCAAGATGATTGATTACTTCGGTAAGCTCGATTCCGATTTTCTTATCATTAAATTTTGCAATAAAGTCGGGGCTTTCGCAGGTTAAATCTTCAAATTTAACTTCAGGGAAATGGTGCATAAAAGAATTGAGCAGTAAAATTTCCGCTTTCTTTTTATATTTTTCGCGGTCATGCAGCTGAGATTCGTCGATCTTACGATGATACTTCTCTATCGGCTTCTTTTTCAAGTGTCGGTTCAGATAATATAAGCTCAGATTTTTAATTAAATCCTCATCAGAAAATGCCTTTTTCATGTGCTTATTATTTTATTGTTATGGAACACATAAAACTTCCGGTTTCAGATCATGAAGTTTTGATTATCAAAAATTTACATATTAAAGGTAAATAAAAAACAGATTCAAAAAGTATTTTTAATGTTAATTTATAAAATAATTAATGTAGAGTTTATTTTCATAATTAATACCTTTGCCTCCTCACTTAATAAACTGTTACACATGGATTTTAAAAATTTTAAAATACCTTTTAGCGTAAATCCGCAGTACTCCAAGAAAGTTGCTTATTTTTCTATGGAATTTGCGATTGAGCAGGTGCTGAAAATATATTCGGGAGGATTAGGATTTTTGGCGGGTTCTCACATGAGAAGTGCTTACAATCTGAAACAGGATCTTATCGGAATCGGAATTCTCTGGAAATTCGGGTATTACGATCAGGCAAGAAATCATGACCAGACGTTACAGCCGACCTGGACGAAAAAAATGTACAGCTTTCTGGAAGACACCGGCATAAAATTTCAGATAGAAATTCACAGCGCTCCGGTTTGGGTAAAAGTATGGTATCTCGATCCTGAAATTTTCCACACGGCTCCTATGTTTTTTCTTTCAACAGATGTTCCTGAAAATGATCATATTTCTAAAACCATCTGTCATAAATTATATGATGCCAACGAATCTACGAAACTGGCACAATATATTCTTTTAGGAAAAGGAGGAGCAAAATTACTGGATGAAATGAACATTGAAAGAGATGTTTATCATTTAAATGAAGCTCACGGACTTCCTGCAGCGTTCCATCTGCTGAAAAAATACGGCGGAAATCTGAATAAAGTTAAAGAAAAGCTGGTTTTCACCACGCATACTCCTGAAGAAGCAGGGAATGAAAAGCACAATATGAGACTGTGTTATGATATGTCTTATTTTTCAGGCTTCAGTATGGAAGAGGTAAAAAATATCGAAGGTTCTGATGACGATCGTTTCAACCATTCTCTTTGCGCGCTGAAAATGGCAAGAATAGCCAACGGAGTTTCCCAGCTTCATGGGGTAGTTTCCAGAGCAATGTGGAGCAAATATCCGGGAATCTGTGAGATTACTTCGATTACCAATGCGCAGGAATTCAAATATTGGGCAGACAAACCGCTTTACAACGCAAAGGATGAAAATGATGAAACGGTTTTCGATTACCGTAAGAAACATCTGAAGAAAAGATTATTTAAAATCGTAGCCGACCAGACCGGAAATTTATTCAACCCAAATGTTTTTACCATTGTCTGGGCTAGAAGATTTGCGGGGTATAAACGTGCCGATCTGCTTTTACATGACAAAGACAGATTCTACAAATTGCTGAATCATCCGAAATATCCGGTTCAGATCATTTGGGCGGGAAAACCTTATCCGATGGATTATTCTGCGATTTCCACATTCAATTCTCTGGTGGAGGAAAGCAAAAACCATAAAAACATGGCAGTTCTTACAGGATATGAGCTGTCCTTAAGTAAATCTTTAAAGCAGGGTTCTGATCTTTGGCTGAATAATCCGAGAGTTCCGAGAGAAGCTTCAGGAACCTCCGGAATGACGGCTTCCATGAATGGTTCTGTAAATCTTTCCACAGATGACGGATGGATCCCTGAATTTGCGAAACACGGGGAAAATTCTTTTGTAGTTCCGAAAGCAGATTATGCCAATATGAGCATCTACGAACAGGATAATTATGACCTTAACAAATTATACGAAATTCTCGAAAATGAAATTCTTCCTACGTACTATGACAAACCGGATCAGTGGAGAAAAATCCAGTATAATTCTATGAATGACGTGAAAGATCGGTTTAACAGCGACAGAATGGCGGATGAATATTACAGAATTATGTATAATGATTAAAGTTAATTGTTAATTGTTAATTGTTAATTGTTAATTGTTAATAAGCTTTTAAACTATTAAGAAAAATTGAGTTGTTGAGCATTATTAAGTTTATATTAAAATCAGAAATGATTCATCTTAATGTGGCTTAACTCCTTAAATCAATCTTAATGGTTCAATATTTAAAACAAACAGGCTTGGAAAATTTTTCCAAGCCTTGTTTATTTTAAGTTACTCTTTTTTCTTTTTCGGCACTTTTAAGCCTTCCTGTTTCGCTTCAGAAATTCCAATGGCAACTGCCTGTTTTCTGTTGGTCACTTTTTCGCCGGAAGAAGATTTCAGTTTTCCTTCCTTAAATTCGTGCATTACTTTTCCTACTTTTTCCTGAGCTTTTTCAGAATATTTTGTCTTGCTCATACTATTGATATTTTAAGATTTGGTTAAAGAGACACCGATTTCGTACACTTGGGCGTGCTTCAGATATTTAGAGCGCTCTCTTGAAGTTACCGATTCAAAATGATCATTTTTTATCACTACAATCGGGTCTTCAATGTTTTCGATTTCAAAATTGGCAATATATCTTTCATCGGGTGGAGACTGTTGCTGTTTTGCTTTTATTTTCTGCAATTCATCGGCATATTTTCTGAATCCGGGATCTGACGAATGGATAAATTTATATTCATCTCCCGCATCTACGAAATAGTGTAATTGTTTTTGCAATAATCCTGCTTCATTACAGATTTCGGGATTATCATTTCCGTCTTTGAAACCCACTTCAACCAGTTCCCCTCCTTTTTTATGGGCACAATCTTCGGCATCTTTGTAACTTGAAAATCCGGTGTATACTATTTTATCTTCCAGTTCGTATCGGTTCAGTTTTTGGTTAAAAGCATTCGTTTCCATAATTATATTTTAATTTGATTGTATCTTAATATATCCAATTTTACTGCCAAAATCAGAGATTTAAAAAGCTTTTTTTACCATTTTAAAAATTATTATATTTGAAATCTTTTAATATTAGAAATGAAAAAATTCTTATTAACGCTTACAGTTGCTGTAGCATTTCAAAGTTTATCCGCTCAGGAAATTACTTTAGATAAAATATATTCAGGATATTACCGTGGAAAAGGCATTGCCGGAATTACTTCCATGAAAAACGGTGAAAATTATCTGGTTATCGAACAGGGAGGAATTGCAAAATATTCTTACAAAACTTCCCAAAAAGAAGGAAATCTTGTGGATGGACAGTTCCAAAGCTATGAATTTTCTGATGATGAATCCAAAATTTTGTTACTGAAAGACAGTGAACCGATTTACAGACACTCATTTTTAGGAAAATATGAAATAAAAGATCTGAAATCCGGAAAAACAGTAAGTCTTAATGACGGAAAATTTGTTCAGGAGCCAAGATTTTCACCGGATGCTACAAAAGTGGCTTTTATTGCAGATAATAATCTGTTTTATCAGGATCTGAACTCAGGAAAAATCACACAGATTACGCAGCACGGTGTTAAAAATAAAATTTTAAACGGACTTGCAGACTGGGTTTATGAAGAAGAATTCGGACACGCAAGACTGTATGAATGGACAAAAAACTCGGATGCGATTCTTTTCGTAAAATTAGATGAAACAGAAGTTCCGGAAATCTATATTCCGATTTATGGTAAAACGCTTTATCCAAGCGAAATGCGTTACAAATATCCAAAAGCAGGAGAAAAAAACTCTGTTGCTTCAGCACATATTTATCAGTTGAGTGACGGTAAAAAGACAACCGTTAATTTAGACAGTTTCAAGCATTATTATATTCCGAATGTAATTCAGACAGCAAAACCTGACGAAATTGTCTTGATTACTTCGGACAGAATTCAAAATGCTTCTGATGTTTTAAAAGTCAATACAAAAACCGGAACTGTTCAGAAATTATTCACCGAAACGGATGAAAAATGGATCGATACAGACAGCCCGACTCTGGAATTTTTAGAGGACAATTCTTTCCTTTGGGGCTCCGAAAGAGACGGAAACCGCCATTTATACTGGTATGACAAAGATGGTAAACTGAAAAAGCAGATTACAAAAGGAAACTGGGAAGTAACAGATTATTACGGATTTAATCCAAAATCAAAGGAGATCTACATTCAGACCACAGAAAAAGGAAGCATCAACAAAGTAGTTTCCAAAGTAAATATTGAAAACGGAAAATCCCAGTTGATTTCCAATGCTGAAGGAAATAATTCTGCCAATTTCAGCAAAAACTATAATTATTTCATCGAAACTTCTTCTACAGCTGCAAAACCTTATACTTATGTTCTAAAGGACGGAAATGGTAAAACGGTAAAAGAACTTCAGAATAATGAAGCTCAGCTACAGAAGTTAAAAGCTGATAATTTTGTAGAAAAAGAATTTATTACCATTCCGAATGAAGCGGGAGATCAGATGAATGCATGGATCATCAAGCCTAAAAACTTTGATAAAAACAAAAAATATCCATTGTTTATGTTCCAGTATTCAGGTCCCGGTTCTCAGCAGGTTGCCAATTCATGGGACAACGGAAACGGAATCTGGTTTGAAATGCTTGCTCAGAAAGGATATATCGTAGCTTGTGTCGACGGACGCGGGACAGGTTATAAAGGCGCTAAATTCAAAAAAGTAACGTACATGAATTTAGGGAAATATGAAATTGAAGATCAGATTGCGGCAGCAAAATGGTTCGGAAATCAATCATATATCGATAAATCCAGAATCGGAATGTTCGGATGGAGTTTCGGAGGGTATATGACGAGTCTGGCAATGACAAAAGGAGCCGATGTTTTCAAAATGGGAATTGCAGTGGCGCCGGTAACGAACTGGAGATATTATGATTCTGTTTACACGGAAAGATTCATGAGAACACCGCAGGAAAATCCTGATGGATACGATAAAAACTCCCCGACTGAATATGCGAATTTATTGAAGGGGAAATTCTTATTAATCCACGGAACTGCCGATGATAACGTACACTTCCAGAATTCTATGGAATTTTCGGAAGCTTTGATCCAGAACAAAAAACAGTTTGATTTTATGGCTTATCCGGATAAAAACCACGGAATTTATGGCGGACAGACAAGACCGCAACTGTATCAGAAAATGACTGATTTTATTTTGGAAAATTTATAATCCAATATTTAGCATAAAAAAATCCGGATCTAAACTTTAGATCCGGATTTTTATTAGTAAAAATGAAAACTCCTATTATCAATAATCGTTACGAGAAAAATTTTATTGTTTATTTCCTGATAGATTAGAGAATTGTTTTCATCAATTATACATTTTCTTAAATTAAGTATATTAGATTTTGGACAAATCGCAATATGATTTTTCAGATTATCAATCAATTTATTAAAATGATTTTCAAATCTTTCGATTTCTTTAATTGTCCAGTTTTCAAACAAATAATCAATTACCTTTAAATAATTTTTTAAAGTTTCTTCGGACCAGATAATTTCCATCATCATTTCTTTGAAGCAATATAATCTTTGATTTTCTTTTGAGCAGATTCATGACTTAAAGTTCTGTCATTTTCTATGTCATCTACTCCTTTTTTTATTGATTCTCTTTGAGGCTCGGATATTATTCCCGACCAATCATTTTCATTTGTTCTGTTATATTTCGTCTTCAAAAAATCAATAAAATCATTCACTTCTTCATAAAAATTTTCAGGAAGTGTTCTGATGTTATCTTCTAAATCTTTTAACGTAATTTCCATTTTCTTCATCTTTATTTCCATCAAAGTTAATAAAATTCGATTATTATTTTTAAAATTCTATATTTGTGAAATTTGAAATTTGTAAACTATGAAGACTAAACATCCTAAAGGATTGCCTTTCCTCTTCTTTACGGAAATGTGGGAGCGTTTCGGGTACTATCTTATCCTCGGAATTTTTGTATTGTATGTTATTGAACCTACCGGAGCAAAAGGCGGTCTCGGACTTCCCGACAAAACTGCGGACGATATTTTCGGGACGTACATTGCTTTAACCTACTTAACTCCTTTTATCGGAGGATTTCTTGCGGACAGAGTGTTAGGATACATCAAATCCATTTATATCGGAGGTGTTTTAATGGCTGCAGGATATATCGGGATGGGTGTTTTCAAAGATCTTACATTATTTTATTCTTCTTTAGCGTTAATTATCATCGGAAACGGTTTCTTTAAACCTACCATTTCTACCCTGCTTGGAAATTTATACTCCGAAGAACCCTATAAAGCCAATAAAGATTCCGGATACAATATTTTTTACATGGGAATCAACATCGGCGCATTTATCTGCAACATTATTGCTGCTTTTATGCGAAATAAATTCGGTTGGGGTGAAGCCTTCATCACTGCCGGAGTCGGAATGCTGGTCGGATTAATTATTTTTACCATCGGCAGAAAACACTACATTCATGCCGCTCAGATGAAGCCTGTTCAGGAAGGAGATACCAAACTTTCTGAAATATTAATGAAGGTATTCTTACCGGCAATCATTGCAGGAGCAATCGGCTGGATTATTCCCGGAAATATTTTCGGAAGCGACAATACAGATGCCTTTATTTTTGCCTGTGTTCCTGTTATTTATTTCTATGCTTCCCTATACTTCAAAGCGAAGCCGGACGAAAAATCGTCTATCGGAGCCTTATTATCGGTTTTCCTGATCAGTATGTTCTTCTGGGCAGTTTTCAAACAGAACGGAACCGCTTTAACGAGATGGGCTAATTATTACACCGACAGAAGTGTACCTGCTTCCATGGAAAAACCTTTGGAAAGCATTTACATGGTAGACGGAAAAAGTTATGAAGACAAGGAAGTTCCGGTTTACGACGACCAGTTCCAGTCTCAGAAAGATAAAGACGGGAACACAATAAAAGTTCAGGGAAAAGATGTTTATTTTAAAAATATTTCTCCCGAGCAGCGTGCAGAACTGGAGAAAAATCCTCAGGCGAAAACCTATCTTTACAATACAGAATTATTTCAGTCCATCAATCCGTTTTGGGTAATTGCTTTAACGCCGGTTGTAGTAGGTTTCTGGGCATTATTAAGACGAAAAGGAAAAGAGCCTTTAACGCCAACAAAAATTGTTTTAGGACTTTTCATTTCAGGGTTATCCTGTTTAGTGATGGTTTTGGCAGTCTGGGCAGGAGATAACGGAGCCGTAAAAGTTTCGCCGTGGTGGCTGGTTACAAGTTACGGAGTTATTACCGTGGGAGAATTATGTCTTTCACCTATGGGATTATCCTTCGTTTCCAAACTTTCTCCTGCAAGAATTACAGCATTGATGATGGGCGGATTTTTCCTTGCCAACTCCGTAGGAAACAAGCTTTCCGGAATTTTAGCCAGTACTTGGTACAATTATGAGAATAAGATGAACTACTTTTTAGTGAACTTTGCTTTGCTGATCTTTGCAACCCTTTTAGGCTTATCTATGCTGAAAAGATTAAACAAGATCATGAAAGAAAAAGGACATTAATCCTTGTTCACAATACAGAAAATCAAGCTGCGGAATTATTCTGCGGCTTTTTTATTTAAATATAAAATTAAAACCTTGCTGAAAACACAAAAAAAACTATATTTGTCAGTCTTAACAAAAATTAACAATAAAAATGGATAATACTGAAGCATTGAGTCCGAAACCGGATGAATTTGTAGAGAACAAGAATTCCAGACATCCGAAAGGATTGTGGGTTCTTTTCGGAACAGAAATGTGGGAGCGTTTCAACTTTTATGGAATGAGAGCTTTATTAACGCTCTTCATGGTAAATTCCTTATTGATAAAAGAAGCTGATGCAGCAATCATCTACGGTGGATTTTTAGCTTTATGTTATCTTACTCCGCTTTTGGGAGGTTTCATCGCCGATAAATATATCGGTAACAGAAACGCCATCTTAATCGGTGGATCTTTAATGGCAATTGGTCAGTTTTTGCTTTTTATCAGTGCTTCTACGTTTTCGGGAGGTCTGGATGCAGCAAAAACCATCATGTGGCTTGCTCTTTTCATCATCATTTTCGGTAACGGGTTCTTCAAACCGAATATTTCTTCGATGGTAGGAAGCCTTTATCCAAAGCAGGAAAAATCAAAACTGGACTCTGCTTTCACAATTTTCTACATGGGGATTAACATTGGAGCATTCTTAGGACAGTTTATCTGTCCGTACGTAGGAGACGTAAAAGATGCGACAACAGGTGTAAGAGATATTTTTGCCTTCAAATGGGGATTCCTCGCTGCTTCCATTGCAATGATAATCGGTACCATTACTTTCTTTATTCTTAAAAATAAATATGTAGTTACACCGGAAGGAAGACCTATTGGTGGATTACCTAAAAACAATACAAGCGCAGATTTTGAAGAAGGAGAAACACAGACTGCTAAATTCTCCGGTTCGGCATTAGGAATTACAGGAGGGTTATTCGTTATTCTTTTCTTTGCTTTCAGATATCTTCTGGTGGGAGAATTCGGATTTAAAGCCGTAGAAATGGGACAGCTGATTAAAGGAATTATTTATCCTTTCATTTATGCAGCAGGAATTTCTCTGGCATTCTTAATCATGAGTTCTGCTGAAAATAAAGTGGAAAGACAGAGAATCTGGGTAATCTATATCGTATCGTTCTTTATTATTTTCTTCTGGGCAGCGTTTGAGCAGGCGGGATCTTCATTAACTTTTATCGCAGATAATCAGACCGACAGAAATATCTTAGGATGGAATATGCCTCCTTCGATGGTACAGATTTTCAACGGTATTTTCGTTGTGGTTTTAGCCGTTCCTTTCAGCTTAATCTGGGACAAATTAAGAGCAAAAGGAAAAGAGCCGGTTTCGCCGATGAAGCAGGCAATGGGACTTGCTCTGATCGCATTAAGTTACTTCATCATTGCACATAACGTAAAAGATTTAGGAAACTCAGGATTATTGGCTATCAAATGGTTAATGTTACTGTATTTTATTCAGACTTGTGGTGAACTTTGTTTATCTCCTATCGGATTATCATTGGTAGGTAAGCTGGCTCCAAAAAGATTTGCATCCTTATTATACGGCGTATTCTTTATTTCCAATGCAGCAGGTTATGCTTTAGCAGGTTCTTTGGGAGCATTGATTCCTGCGACAGGAGATAAATTCTCTAAGGCACAGGAAATGGGAATTAACCTTCAGGATGTTTTAGATAAAAAAGTAACATTAACTGCAGATCAGGCAGCAGCTTTTGAAAAAGCGCAATTGCCTTTAGCTAATCCTACTTTTGCAGGTTTTGAAATCCACAATTTATTTGAATTCTTCATGGTATTCGTTGTTCTTTGTGGTATTGCTGCTGTAATTTTAGCGTTAATTTCACCTATTTTAAAGAAAATGATGCACGGTGTAAACTAAACTGCATCAAATAAAATACAAGAACCTCCGCTAAGTCGGAGGTTTTTTTTATTTTAGTAATTATCTGCATGACAGCAAATATAATTTCAAATTCGTATTAAAGAATTTAAGTGATTGTTCGTCAACGGACAGAAATATAAACCTCTTCTATTAAAAGGTAAAAAAGCATTAATGATAATTGAAGTATGACAGAAATTTTTAAAAATAATATATCGCAGCACATTACTCTTTCTGAAGATGAATCAGCACAATTTTACAGCTTATTCCAAAAAAAGATCATTAAAAAAAAGCAGTTTTTATTAAGAGAAGGGGAAATCTGTAAGTTTGAAGGTTTTGTAATAAAAGGGCTATTCAAGACCTATCATATTGATTCTGACGGAATAGAACAAATCCTGAACTTTGCCACAGAAGACTGGTGGATTACTGATATTGACAGTTTTACAAATGAACTACCGTCTCAACTGAACATAGAAGCACTGGAAGACAGTGAAGTTTTAATCATTTCTAAAAAAGACAAGGAGTTTGCTTACAAAAACCTGCCCAAAATCGAAAAGCTGTTTCGTGTAATGACACAAAAAACACATGTTGCCCTGCAAAGAAGAATGATTGATAACCTCAGCAAAACGGCAGATAAACGATATACTGATTTCATCGAGAAATACCCTCAGCTTTACCAAAGGTTAACCAATGTGCAAATCGCTGCATATTTAGGTATCAGTCATGAATTTGTGAGCAGAATAAGAAAAAAAATAGTTAACAAAAAATAATTCAGACTTCATTTATTGAACTTGTTCAATGTTTTGAAGCAATATGCTTACAGATATTTGTAACAGCAAATATGCTCAATTATAAGATAAAATTTAAACGATATCCATCCTCTTTATTATTCATAATGAAAACACAAATGCAAAATTTAAAAACCATTAAAGTCAATTCTGTACAGCCTAAAATGGATAAACTGATCAAAAACAGCTTTGCCGCTACACTGAAAACAACGATATACGGATTTTTAGCGGCAGCCATTGTATTGTCCTGCAACCGGAAAAACGAAAACCCTACTGAAAAAAGAACATCAGCCAATTCTGAACTTCTCGGGAAAAAAGCCATTATTACATTTCCGGAAATGAGAGCAGAAGTAACTTACCACAAAGATTCAACGCTGCACTGGAAAACAACCGATAAAAACGGATTGATTAATGAAGGCGATGAAAAGATGGATTATAAGAAGCTTAGTGAAGATTTACATTTCCTGAACTGGATAGAAAAAGACGGCTGGACAGTAAGCCAGGTAGTCAATACTAAAGATGGAACCGTAAAATCATTCTGGAGTTTTGCTGACGATTCAAGCCCTAGAGGAAAGAGAAAATCTTTATTTGTGGATGGAAAAATTGAAGTGGTAAAGTAAGTACAAACTGAAAGCCTGCAACAAGACTGAAAATTTGTATAGATTAATATCCTTCAAATATAAATTCGAAACATTATTTGAGGGCAAACTATCTTTGGTAATGACTTTTTCCGTTATTTTACAGAAAATTTAATTAAAACTTAATCATACTGACCTATGAGTTTAACTTTAGACGAAATACAAAATTTTAAAGGCAAATATCCGAAACAGATCTGGAGTCTGTTCTTCTCCGAAATGTGGGAACGCTTCTGCTTCTACGGAATGAGAGGAATGCTTGTCTTTTTCATGATCTCGCAACTTAATTTTCATGAAAGTGAAGCCAATCTTCAATATGGCGCAACGCAGGCTTTTGTTTATGCGTTCACCTTTATCGGTGGTCTATTCGCAGATAAAATTTTAGGTTTCAGAAAATCTCTGTTTTGGGGCGGACTATTAATGATCGTCGGAAGTTTAATTCTTGCGACAGATCCTCACAAATTTTTCTTTCTGGGAATCGCGTTTACCGTAGTGGGAACAGGTTTCTTTAAACCCAACATCTCATCAATGGTCGGTCAGCTTTATAAACCGAATGATTCAAGAGCTGATGCCGGATTTTCGCTTTTCTATGCAGGAATCAACCTTGGTGCATTACTTGGAGGATATTTTTGTATTGCCATCGGAAAAGGAGAGATTTTATCAGATGTAATTCCGGAAATGTTAAGATGGAATATTGCATTCGGATTAGCTGCTGTGGTAATGGTTATAAGTTTAATTAATTTCATATTTACCCAAAGAAGCTTAGGAACGATCGGACTTCAGCCGGGACATCCTGAAAATGAGACAAAATCTGCAACTATCCCGAAATGGCAGGAATACGGAGTGTATGTTTTATCATTAATCTTCGTTCCGATTATCATGGTAATGGTTGCAAAAACAGAATATACAGATTATTTTATGTGGACAATTGGTCCGATTACATTAATCTATTTATTTTATGAAATGACTAAAGTGACTCCTGCTGAACGAAACAAACTTTGGGCAGCCTTAGTCTTCATTCTATTCTCAATTTTATTTTGGGGAATTTATGAACAAAGCGGCGGTTCATTAAGTATTTTTGCGGCAAAAAATCTGAATAAAGATCTATTAGGATTAGATCCGAATGGAGTTAACAATTCCGGAGGTGCCTTCTTCATTATCTTTTTAGCTCCTTTAATCGGATTACTTTGGATTTGGCTGGGTAAAAAGAAAATTGAACCGAACACCATTATTAAATTTGGTCTGGGATTCGTCTTTTTAGGTGTGGGATATTATATTTTATTCGCCACCCGTTTTTTTGCAGATCTTCAGGGTATTACTTCCCTTAATTTCTTTACCATTGCTTTACTCGTTATCACTCTGGGAGAATTATGCCTCTCTCCCATCGGTTTATCCATCATGACAAAGCTTTCTACAAAAAATCTTCAGGGAATGATGATGGGAATGTGGTTTCTGGCATCTGCTTACGGTCAGTATGTTGCAGGAATCATCGGAGCCGGTCTGGCGACCGCAAAAGAAGGTTCTACGAATTACGATTCTTTGATCACTTACACCGATGGATATAAACAATTAGGATTATATGCCGTAATTGCCGGATTGGTACTAATTTTGATTTCCCCGCTTGTGAAAAAATTAATGCAGGATGTAAAATAAAAATAGTAAATGCTTACATTTACTTCAAAAATACCAAATCATGAAGAAAATTATAAGTTTAATAGCACTCTTTCTTGTCACTTTCAGCTTTGCACAGGTCAAATGGATGACGATTGAAGAAGCACTGAAAGCACAAAAAGAAAATCCTAAAAAAATTCTTATCGATTTTTACGCAGACTGGTGCGGTCCGTGTAAGATCATGGATAAAAAAACATATGGACATCAGGTAATTTCTGATATGCTGAATCAAAGTTATTATCCGGTAAAATTCAATGCGGAAGATAAAAAGGAGATCGAAATTTTCGGCAGAAAGTTTTCTAACCCGAATACAGAACATAAAAAAGGTAAAAATTCTCTGCACGAATTTACGCAGTACATGAATGTTGCAGCCGTTCCTAGCACAGTTTTTCTGGATGAAAGCGGTAATCCGATTACTATTTTACAGGGAGAACTGTCCGCCAGAGAATTAGAACCTTATTTGGAATTTATTTCTAAAGATCTCTTCAAAAAAATCCGTTCCCGGGAACAGTGGGAAGATTATCAGAAAAAATTTAAATCTAAAATAAAAGAATAAAAATACAGGCTTTCATTACTGAAAGCCTTTTCTATTTAAAAGTTTGTTCAAACTAATTTTAAATTTAACCGAAAAAGAGACAAAAGACTTTATTGGATTTATTTAAAGTATTTCAAAAATCTGTCTGCAAAGAGAAAAAATCTTTGATTTTTTTTTAAACTTATGTGCTCTTTTTTCCCATTTAATATTAAACTTAAGCAACTAAAGTGTTAAAACCTTTTGCGATAAAAAATTTTAGACAAGTTTAAAATATGGGCATTTTACTAAGAAGATCCCGTAAAAATCCTGTATAATATTTTTAAATAAATCATAAACTTTGAGAAAAGAAAATGTTTTTCACCATTTAATTATTAACCTAAAAACCAAGAAATCATGAAAAACTTAAACATTCTCAAACTGTTAATTTTTATTTTCGCCTGTCAGTTTTCAATGGCTCAAAATACACAGAAAGTTTCCTCTGCCATTACTGCGGTAAAAGCAAAAAGATTAAATGATATTCCTATTGCAAAAGAAGAAAACGGAAAGATAATTTTGGCTGTGAAAAAAGAAATACTACAAAAAGCAGTACAATCTGCAGTAAGTGACCTAAAGCAGAATTTTCATGTTGATGATGTGAAAATTGCAGCATCTAATATTAAAACGTATTATCTTGCCATTGTAGGAACCGATAAATCTAAAAAAATTACCACAATATTTCTTCCTTTGGGAGCAGCAGATCAATCCCCCAATTATTTTTTTATTCCGTCTACAGGACATGTTGTAACCTGCATTAACATTACAGGATGCCCTAATAACTGTTCCATTCTAAAATACGGATATCAAAAACAGCTTACCGGATGTAATTGCGGAGGTTTTGATTTTGGAGATGCACCTGCAAACGGAAATACACCTACTGAGAGCTGTAACTTTAAAATTAACAAACTTATTTATGAAAAAGATTTTTGTATGGCTGTTAAAATGAAGCTTACAGCACTTGTTTATGAATAAAATCTATTCTGAAAACTTCTATTCTAAAAAACCTTTTAAAAAATAGCTTAAGAGGTTTTATTTTTTAGAAGATTTCCCGAAATTCGTGGCTCCTAAAATGACTTTAGAAACCTCTATAGAATATGTAAAAGGAATCGGTCCGGAAAAAGCCAAACTTATCAAAAGTGTATTGGGAATTTCCACCGTGGAAGATCTGCTGAACTTCTACCCGCTCCGTTATCTGGATAAAAGCAAAGTTCATAAGATTTCGCAGCTTGGAGACCTCACCACAGACGTACAACTGAAAGGAAGAATCACCAATATTCAGGAAATACAGACCGGAAAAACCAAAAGACTTTCTGCAAAATTCAATGATGAAACAGGATCAATGGATCTGGTATGGTTCCAATATTCAAAATGGCTGAAAGAACAGCTTCCTGTGAATAAGGAAGTTTTTATTTTCGGGAAAATCAATGTTTTCAATAATCAGTTTTCTATGCCACATCCGGAAATAGAAATCGAAGAAAAGAAAGATTCCGAAAACAGGCTAAGACCAATTTATCCAAGTTCTGAAAAACTGACCAAAAGAGGGCTGAATCAACGATTTTTTCAGGTTGTGTTAAGAAATATCTGCAAAGAAATCCCTAATCTGATCTACGAAAATTTTCCGGATTATCTTTTAAAGGCATTTAAGTTTTTATCAAGACAGCACACCTATCTCAACATCCATTTTCCGAAGGATATGGAACATTTTGAGAAAGCCAATTACCGCTTAAAATTTGAAGAATCATTTTTCTTTCAGTTAGGATTCGGACTGAAAAAACTTCACCATAAAAGCCATACGGCAGGAAATCCTTTTCCGATCGTCGGAGATTATTTCAATGATTTTTATGAAAATCATCTTCCGTTTGATTTAACGGGAGCTCAGAAAAGAGTACTTAAAGAAATCCGGATGGATATGAAACGTCCCATCCAGATGAACCGTCTTTTGCAGGGTGATGTAGGTTCAGGAAAAACCATGGTTGCTCTTTTAACGATGCTTATTGCGAAAGATAATGGTTTCCAAAGCTGCATCATGGCTCCTACAGAAATTCTTGCCCAGCAGCATTATAACGGAATTAAAGAGCTCTTAGAAAAAACGGAAGTTAAAATCCGGCTTTTAACAGGTTCCACCAAAAAATCCGAACGGAATAAAATTCATGAAGAACTGGAAAATGGTGAACTTTCTATTCTCGTAGGAACCCATGCCGTTCTGGAGGATAAAGTGAAATTTAAGAATCTCGGTTTGGCAATCATCGATGAACAACACAGATTTGGAGTGGCACAAAGAGCAAAACTTTGGGCAAAAAATAAGATTCCGCCTCATATTCTGGTCATGACAGCAACTCCGATTCCGAGAACTCTCGCGATGAGCTTTTATTCTGATCTTGATGTCTCGGTTATTGATGAGCTTCCTATCGGAAGAAAGCCTATCATTACGGCTCACCGAAGAGAAAAAGACCGTGCATATGTCTATAACTTCTGCCGCGAGGAAATCCAGAAAGGAAGACAGGTTTATTTTGTGTACCCTTTAATTGAAGAATCGGAGACTTTAGATTACAAAAACCTGATGGAAGGTCTGGAAAATGTGATGGATAATTTCGCGCATTACAATGTAGCCATGCTTCACGGAAAAATGAAACCTGATGAAAAAGATGCTGCTATGAATTATTTTGCTTCCGGAAAAGCAGAAATTATGGTTGCCACAACAGTAATTGAAGTCGGGGTGAATGTTCCGAATGCTTCCGTAATGGTTATTGAAAGTTCTGAAAGATTCGGGCTTTCGCAGCTCCACCAGCTTCGCGGACGCGTCGGTCGTGGTGCGGAACAGAGTTATTGCATTCTGATGACTTCGGATAAATTATCTAAAGACAGCAGAACCCGCATAAAAACAATGGTAGAAACCAACGATGGCTTCAAAATTTCAGAGGTTGATATGCAGCTTCGAGGTCCCGGCGATATTCTGGGAACCCAGCAAAGCGGTGTTGTAGATTTTAAAAGGCTAGATCTTGTGAATGATTCTGCTATTATTAAGGCAACAAAAAAGACGGTAGAAAGAATTTTAGAAGCCGATCCACTGTTATCAAGACCGGAAAATCAGATCATTAAGAATTACTATCTGAGAAATTATAACGGTAAAAACAAATGGAGTAAAATCTCCTGAAAACAAAAAACCGCGAAAAGATCTTGTCTTCACGCGGCTTCCCCTTATAAAACTGTTATTTGAAGAAAATTTACTTTACTTCTTTAAAAATTCACTTCGCTTTTCGCTTAATATTTTGTGATGTGGTGTGTTGATATGATAATGTTATGATGTTTAAGCTTAAAAATTAAAGTAAAAAAAAACAAAATGAATTATGTTTCCAATTGCTTATTTATAAAAACTAACTAGGTTTCTGACAAAGGATTTGAAAAATGAAACGATATATTCCTTTGGCAGTACTGAGTTTTCATGATTGTACCGTTTTGTTTAAAGATCTTCTGCGCTTTTAATTGGAAATTATTATAATTCATTTTGTTTAACTAACATTGTGATTTATATAATTTATTTCAAGATTGAAACAATTGTTATTCATTCATTTATCGTTTTTTTGATATAATAAATCTGTGTTTCAATTTCGGTAATGCTTCACAGACAATATAAGTATCTTCTCTACTTAATTATCACCTTTGTGTGAGTATTACTTTACAAATATAAAACTTTAATTTTAATTCCAAAATAATTTAACCATAATTTTTCACAGTTTCATGATAAAATTATTTCTGTTGAATCCTGAAGTATGATACTGCCAGTTTATAGCAATAATTTCGTTCACGATTTTTTTCATATCATTATAATTATCAGGAAGTTCCATTACTATATTCGCTCCATTAACCAGAAACTCATCTTTGTCTTCATTTTTAAAATTATCTGAATAAATAACGAGAATCGTATCATTAAACTTGATATCTCCTTTAATCTCAGATAAAAATTCAGAAGCATATTTTTCGGTCAGATCTTTACTGATACATAATATTTCAGGAGTAGGAATATCTTCTTCAGCCAATAATTGCAAAGCAGATTGTATATGATGAAGAACATTTGCTCTTATGGCTATTTTTGAATCCTTGAATATATTCTCAAAAAAGATCCGTTTTCCTTCATCTTCTTCTACAAGAATGATATTCAGATAATCTTTGATCATACAGCCTTCAGATATTGTTCATTTGTATGTGAGAATTTCCTTCTCAGTGCAATAATTTTCTGGAATTGCGAAGGCGTCATACCGGTAGTATTTTTAAACTGTGTGCTTAGATGTGCCACACTCGAGTAATTCAGACGGTAAGCAATTTCCGTAAAACTAAGCTTTTTACTTATAATGAGCTCTTTTGCAAACTCTATTTTACGGATGATAAGAAAGTTTTCGATAGACGTATGGGTAATTTCAGAGAACAGATTAGAAAGATATCCGTAGCTGTGATTCAGCTTTTCAGAAATATAGATAGAAGCTTTTACAGAGACACCTTCTTCTGAAGAGATCAGCTCCACAATGGCATCTTTAATCTTCTGTACCAATGCAGCTTTCTGATTTTCAATAATTTCTATTCCGTAATCTTCCAGATTTCTTTTGAAAGTTGTGTGCTGTTCCTGGGTAAGAGATTCATAGAATTCTACTTCACCAAAGTTCAAAAGCCTGTACTTGAGACCATGCTCCCGAAGCTTTTCGTCAAGTATTTTTTTACAGAGGGTATTAAAGTCAAACTTTACGTACATTTTCATCTTTTATAAATCCTTTTATGTTTATTGTAAATATAAAAATTTTATTTCAATTAAATGTGATATAATTGAAATTTGTTATTTCTAGCATAAATAAAAAATTCCTGCATTAATTAATACAGGAATTTAAACACTAAGGATGAAAAAAAATATATACTGATAAAAAGCTAAAAAAGCTTAGCACCAAGCATATGAATGTACTGTTTTAGGTGATTTGGTATTGCAAAGATGGACAAAATAAATAAATCACATTTTATAGAATTATGTTTAAGATTTATAAAATTTCAATCTGCAGCATCTTAAAATACAAATTCCATCAGGAAATCATCCATAACAAAACCGTCTCCAATATTCAGAACCACTTCATCATACACTTTAAAGCCCTGAGATTCATAGAACTTTTTAGCGTTATTTTCTTTATTTACATTCAGAATAATTCTTTTATCATTACTCTCAGAAATTTTCTGCTTTAAAAAATTCAGGGCTTCTTTTCCAAAACCTTTTCCCTTACTTTCAGGAACCAGATAAATCCTGTGAAGTTTGGTCGTCTGTTCTTCATATCCGTTTTCATAACCCATAAAGCCTTCAAAAGAATTGTTATTTTCATCAAAAATTAAGAAATAATGATAATCAGGATTTTTCAAATGTGTGGAAATTTCTTCTTCAGAATACATTTTTCCCAACATATAATTAATCTGTTCGGCAGAAATAATTCCTGAATAGGCACTTTCCCAGGATCTTCTTGCCAAATTCTGAATCAGAGAAATATCTTTTTCTGTAGCTTCTATTAATTTCATATAATTAAATTTTAAAAATTGAAAAAGGTGAAAGAACTTATCTTTCACCTGATATTTTAGTATCGCTTCAAATGTTATTGCAGATTCACAGTTCATTTTAAAGCAGATGCCTGCAATTCTCTTTTAAATATTCGCCATTTCAGCTTTAATTTTTGCATGAAGACCTTCTGAAGCAGCTACCAAAGGAAGTCTCAGATAATTTTTGATGATTCCCATTTCTGCCAAAATTACCTTAACTCCACAAGGATTTCCTTCTGCAAAAATCAGTCTTGTGATCTCAACCAGCTTGTTATGAATTTCATACGCTTCATCCACTTTTTTATCAAAAGCTAACTGAACCATGGTAGAAAATTCTTTAGGATAAGCCTGTCCGATTACAGAAATCACTCCTGCTCCACCGGCCAAAGTTACAGGAAGTGTATATTCATCATCTCCTGAAACCAGATTGAAGCCTTCCGGTTTTTTTCTTAAGATATCAAAATACTGAAGAATATTCGGAGCTGCTTCTTTTATCAGGAACAGGTTCGGAAATTCTTTTGCCAGACGCAGTGTTGTTTCTGCCTCAACATTTTGTCCTGTTCTGGAAGGTACATTATAAATGATAATATTTTTTCCTGTGGAAGCCAACGTTTTGTAATGCTGATAAAGCCCTTCCTGATTAGGTTTGTTATAATAAGGAGACACAGAAAGTACTGCTGTAAATTCAGAAAGATCAGCTTCTTCAATCTGTTTCTTAACTTCAAGAGTATTATTTCCGCCGATTCCTAAAACCAAAGGAACGCGTTTATTATTAACCTTAATGATGTGTTCAACCACCTGTTTTTTTTCTTCAGCAGAAAGTGTTGCAGCTTCTGCTGTAGTTCCCAAAACAACTAAATAACTGGTTCCGTTTTCGATATTGTAGTCTACCAATTTTGTTAAACTTTCGAAATCTACGGATAAATCTTCATTAAAGGGCGTTACCAAAGCAACACCTACTCCTTTTAAAATGCTCATCTGTTAGAATTATTTTTGTCAAATTTAATCATTTACGAGAAGAATTTCTAATAATTAATAATGTTTTATTATACATATAATTATATTTGCATATACTAAAAAAAGTATGGCTAAGTTATCTGCTAAAATGTTTATCCAATAGACTGATAAGTACAGATGCTTTAATAAATAATTTACAGCGTATGAAAAATAAATTCTTGTTATTAGGAATTGCTCTGGCTACTCTTTCGGCTTGTAAGACGGCTTCTTCGGCTTCTTCCATGCAGATTGCGAATGTGAGAACGCAGAAAAATATTTCTATTAATAATGAGCTGAAAAATGATGAGGAATTTGTAAAAATTATTGAACCTTACAAACTGAAACTGGACAAAGAAATGAACCAAAAGATCTCTCATACCAATACAGATCTTACAAAACAGGGGGATAACAGTAATTTAGGCAATCTTTTAGCAGATTATACTTTTGACGGAGCTGATGTATGGGCAAAGAAAAATTTACAGAAAAATGTAGACGCAGCCCTCATCAACATCGGAGGAATCCGTACCACGATCGGGAAAGGAGATATTTTACTGAAAAGTGTTTTTGAAGTGATGCCTTTTGAAAATGAAGTAATTATCGTGAAAATGAAAGGCAGCGATCTTCAGGGACTTTTTGATTATTATGCAGAACATCAGGTAAACAATCCTGTTTCTCATTTATATATAGAAACCAATAATAAGCAGCTAACCAAAGCTTTAATCAACGGAAAGGCAGTGAATCCGGATCAGGATTATTATCTTGCAACTTCAGATTATCTTGCATTGGGAGGCGATAATATGAAATTCTTCTCGAAAGGAGAAATGATTCCTACAGGAATGAAATTAAGAGATCTTTTCATTGATTATTTTAAGAAAAATCCTGAAGTAGTTTCTAATACAGATGTTCGTTTAAATTTTATCGGTAAGAAGTAATGGATAGAAAAAGTTTTTTAAAAGCAATAGGAGGCGGAACTTTAGCAATGGCTTTAGCTCCCAATATGATGATGGCGGAAGAATTAAACATTCTTGATTTAAAGTCCGCAACGAAACTTACTATTCTTCACACCAACGATCAGCACAGCAGAATAGAGCCTTTCGATGCAAGCTATACGAAAAATCCTAATCAGGGAGGTTTTGCAAGGAGAGCAAGTTTAATACAGCAGATCAGAAATCAGGAAAGTAATGTTTTACTTCTGGATTCGGGAGATATATTTCAAGGAACACCCTATTTCAATTTTTTCGGAGGGGAACTGGAATTCAAATTAATGTCGATGATGAAGTATGATGCTTCCACGATGGGAAATCATGATTTTGATAATGGACTGAACGGTTTTTTAAAGGTTTTGCCGAATGCAAAATTCCCTTTCATCTGTTCAAATTACGATTTCAAAAATACAGTTCTGGACGGGAAAACTTCTCCTTACAAGATTTTCGATAAAAACGGAATCAAAGTTGGAATTTTCGGAGTGGGAATTCAACTCGACGGGCTCGTTGGCAAAAAACAATATGGAGAAACGGTTTACTCCGATCCTGTAGATGTTGCCCAACATTATTCAAACTTCCTGAAAAATGAACAAAAATGTGATCTTGTGATCTGCCTTTCACACATAGGCTACGATTACAAAGACGAACCCAATAAAATAAGTGATAAAATCTTAGCTGCCAAAACAGAAAATATTGATATTATTCTGGGCGGTCATACCCATACCTTCCTGCCGGAACCCCAGACTTTTACCAACAGAGCGGGTAAAAATGTTCTGGTAAATCAAGTAGGATGGGCAGGTCTTCTGCTCGGCAGAATAGATTTCTTTTTTGATACTAATAAAAATGTAAAACATATTTCCTGGAATAATCAGGTAATAGACAGCAGCATAAAAGCATAAGCATGAAAAAACTTTCTTTAATCTCTCTTGGTATTTTAGCATCCCTGCAAGTTGCACATGCACAGACTATTTCTTCAAAAAAATGGGCAGATTTATTTTCCTACAATAATATTCTTGCCATGAAAGAAGATAACGGAAAAATAGTTGCAGCGGCAGACAGCGGGATTTTTTATTATACCATTTCTACCGGCGAAATTACCAAACTTTCTAAGGCAAACGGTTTACATGAGGTTAAAGTTTCGGCTTTTGATTATAATCCACAGAATAAAATCGGACTGGTAGGTTATCAAAACGGTTCACTGGATATAATCACTCCGGATGGGATTACTTATGTTGTAGATATTCCTATTGCAACAGGATACAACGGAAGCAAAAAAATCAATCATATATCGATTACCGGCGATCTTGCTGTGATTTCTGTAGGATATGGAGTCTCAATTTTCGATTTAAAGAAGAAAGAATTTAAGGATTCAGCATTCTTTTTATCAGGAGGCGTTTATCAGGCAAGTAACGAAGCTACTATTTTCGGAAATAAAGTTTTTTCTGTTACCAATACCGGTCTTAGAAGCCATGAAATGAATACCACTTTTCCTGTTTTTTCAACATGGACTACGGAATTGCCGGGCTCATTCAGCCATATAGATTCTGAAGGAGTATTAAGTTTTTCTTCCGGAAATACAGCCTATCTTTATAATAACGGAACTCCGACTGCTCTATCACAGTCCTTCACTAATGTGCGTGATGTAGTTGTTACAAATAACAATATTGTCGTTACAGATGCGAGCAGAGTGTATACATTCAGTACCAACGGAACTTTCAACGGAAATGTAACTTTCGGAGAAGAGTGCAATACTGCAACAACGGTTGGAAGCAGTGTTTATGGAGGAACTGCCTTTTCAGGAATTAAAAACGAGGGCGGAAACACTTTCAAGCCGGATGGTCCTTATCTCAATTATGCCTACAAAATCAGCCTCTATGGTGAAAATCAGATTTTGGTTTCAACTGGAGGAAGAGAAGCTCGGTTTAATACCGCAATTATCAATCCAAAAAATCCAGGATTTTATTATTTTGACGGAATGAGCTGGATATATCCTTCATATTTTAAAGGTAGCTCTACAATTTTTAATGTTCTGGACGTGGTAGCAGATCCAGTAAATCCAACTGATGTATTCTTCACAAACTATATGCTCAATGGTGCACGCGGAATTTATAAAATGAAATACAACGCAGGAAGCAAAGATTTTACTTTAGTCAAAAGTTATGATTTAGGAACCACCAATATCTTCACAAGACGACCTGTAGGTTTAATCTTTGATGATTCCAATAATCTGTTTGCTTCTATAGCTTTCTCTGGTGATGGTGCCGCACTTGGGCCTTATACTGCTATCGGAGCCTATGACAGAACAACAGATGATTTCGTGATAAAAAACACAACTTCTCAATTTGGAGCGGCACAAAAAGCTTTATATAGTGAAGGACTTCTTTTTATTCCTACGCCGCGAACTAGTAATTTTATAGCGTATGATACAAAGAAAACGCAAAGTACATCGGACGATACTGCCTATATTTTAACCCAGCCCAATGGCTTCCCAACCACAGCAAATGGAACGATTTCTGTAGCTGTCGATAAATCAGGGGACGCATGGATTGGTACAGATGTGGGATTAAGAGTTCTTTCTAATGCTGTTTCAGCAATAAAAACCCCTTCTACAGCAAAGATGGAACCTATCATCATAGAACAGAACGGATTGGGAGAAGAACTCTTCAGAGACGGACAGATTTTACAGATCGAACTAGATGCCGGAGATCATAAGTGGGTTTCTGTTGACGGCGGCGGAGTGTATTATCTTTCTGCTGATGGACAGCAAACGATTAAACATTTTACCAAAGAAAATTCTCCACTCCCAACAAATACAATTACGGACATTAAGGTTGATAAAAAAACTGGAAAAGTATATTTTGTTTCTTATGACGGAATTGTGACGTATCAAGGAGATGTTGCCGATGTAACATCAAATTTCGGAAATGTTCTGGTATATCCAAACCCTGTAGTTTATTCTAATTTTAAAGGAAAAGTTACTATTAAAGGTTTGGCAGAAGTTACCAACATCCGAATTGCTGATGCTGCCGGAAACGTTGTACATTCCGCAGTGGCAAGAGGTGGATATTATGAGTGGGATCTCAATAACCAGAGAGGAACCAGAGTTGCCTCCGGAGTTTATTTTGTATTAATGACCAATGAGGACGGCTCCGATAAAGCTACGGCAAAGATTGCTGTCGTAAATTAATGAATTCACAAAGCGGATTTTTATTATCTTATATAAAATATGGTGAAAATGATGCGGTCCTGCATTGTTTCACTGAAGAAGACGGGTTTCAGTCTTATTTTTTAAAAGGAATATATGCTAAGAAAAATAAGAAAAAAGCCCTTCTTCTTCCATTAAGCAAACTTAATTTCTCTGTAAATCCTGTAAAAGGAAACGGAATCCAGACGATTTCAAAATTTGAACTGATTAAAAGCAACGATATTTATACGGATATTCGTTGTAATACGGTTGTATTTTTTATTTCAGATTTTTTAAACCAAAATCTGAGACATGAAAACAAAAACCATCACATTTTTTTCTGTCTTGAAGAATTTACAGATGAGCTGGAAAACCGGAATTATCAGTCTCATTTAATTCTTTTAATTAAAATTCTAAAAATTCAGGGTGTTGCACCTTTATTGAATTCGGGAAAATATCTGGATCCGGAAACCGGAACTTTCACGCATGAAATAATGCATCAACTCTTTACAGAAGAAGTTTCAGCCATTTGGAAAACCATTCTGTCGGCCGAAAATCCTTATAGTATTAAAATACATTCCAATTTCAGAAAAGATTTTCTAGACAGCTTACTTGTGTATTATCATTACCATATCACCGATTTTAAAATTCCAGCTTCTCTGGAAGTCATTCAGCAGATATTTGAATAATTAATACCCGAGAATTGGCGTTAAGTAACATATTATTGATTTAAAATTCCACATTTTTCGGTGTTTCAGTCTCAGATTCTGCAATATTTTTTCTGGAAAATCTTGGCATTAAAATTTTGGCAATAAGACCTGTCCAGCCTGTCTGATGCGATGCTCCTACTCCACGACCGGTATCACCATGAAAATATTCATAGAATAAAATATAATCTTTAAAATTCGGATCGGTCTGAAATCTGGGATACTGACTGTTAAAAGGACGGTTTCCATGTTCATCCTTCAAAAATAATTTAGACAGTCTTCTGCTTAAAGCCTCTGCAATTTCGTCAAGGTTGGAATAGTTTCCGCTTCCGGTAGGATATTCCACCAAAAAATCGGGACTGTAATAGAAAAAGAACCGTTGCAGACTTTCAATAATTAAAAAATTAATCGGAAACCAGATCGGACCACGCCAATTGCTGTTTCCGCCGAATAATCCACTGTCGCTTTCTGCAGGAGTATATTTTACTTTGTAATCTGTTCCGTTGAGATTTAGGGTAAACGGATTTTCCTCATATTCTTTTGAAAGCGCGCGAACACCAAATTCGCTTAAAAACTGCTTCGGATCGAGCATTCTGCTTAATAATCTCTTCAAACGATGTCCTCTTAAAAGAGAAAGCAAGTGTTTGGATTCATCACCTTTTACTTCCCAATGAGAAACCAAAGCAGCCAGTTCAGGTTTATTTTCCAGAACCCAGGTCATTCTTTTCTTGAAATTCGGAAGTTTTTCGATCATTTCGTCATCGATAACCTCAACCGCAAACATAGGAATAAGTCCCACAATTGTTCTTAATTTCAGATACATATGATCTCCGTCGCTTGAAGCAATGGCATCATAAAAGAATTCGTCTTCTTCATCCCAAAGGCTGAAACATTCTTCTCCCATGTTGTCCAGAGAATTGGCAATTGCCAGAAAATGCTCAAAAAACTTCATCGCCATTTCTTCATACACATTGTTATACAAAGCAAGTTCAAGAGCAATTCTCATCATATTTAAAGCAAACATTGCCATCCAGCTTGTTCCGTCGGATTGCTCAAGATGTTCTCCGTTTGGAAGCGGCATATTCCGGTCGAAAACACCAATATTGTCGAGTCCTAAAAATCCTCCTTCGAAAATATTATTTCCGTTGTTATCTTTTTTATTGACCCACCATGTAAAATTCATCAGGAGTTTCTGAAAAGCACTTTCCAGAAATTGCAGATCAGGATTTCCTTTCAGATATTCATCTATTTTAAAAACCCTGAAAACAGCCCATGCATGAACGGGAGGATTTACATCGCTAAAATCCCATTCATAAGCCGGAAGCTGTCCGTTTGGATGCATATACCATTCAAAAAGAAACAATTTTAGCTGATGTTTTGCAAAATCCGGATCAATTAATGAAAAACTGATGGTGTGGAAAGCCAGATCCCACGTTGCGTACCACGGATATTCCCATTTATCGGGCATGGAAATAATGTGTTCGTTGTTGAGGTGTTTCCACTCAGAATTTCTGATGTGTTCACGGGATTTTGGAGGAGGAGTCTGTGACGGATCTCCTTTCAGCCAACGTTCCACATTGTAATGATAGAACATTTTGTTCCAGAGCATTCCTGCAAAAGCCTGCCGCTGAACCAGTTTTTCGTCTTCTGTTTTTATTCCGCACTGAATGTCTGCATAAAATTCGTCTGCTTCATTTTGTCTTGAAACGAAAATTTCTTCAAAATCCTGAAATGGCTGTTTCAGATCCTGATCCGAAAGTCTGAATTCAAAAATCTTTGTTTCTTTTGGTTTAAAATTTTCATCGATGAAAAAGGAAGCCTTTGTTCCAAAATCTTTTGGATTTACAGACTGGGAATTTCCGTTGATGACAAAATCGTTGATTCCGTCTTTTGTATATTTTGACTGGTTTTGAGAATGATACAGTCTCTCATTATTCGTTTCATTATCGCAGAATAATACTTTCTGAGCATTTCCTGCGTATACATTTTTGATTTCTAAATCCTGATGATTAATCCTGATGCAATCTGAATTTTCAGCATTCATCAGTGGTTTGTAATTATTATATCCCCAATTCCATGTATTTCTGAACCAGACTGTAGGAAGAACGATTAACGGAACTTCTTTTTCTGATTTATTGACCACTGTTAATTTTACCAGAATATCGTTCTGACTTTTTTTGGCATATTCAATAAAAATATGAAAGTATTCGTTTTGGTCGAAAATTCCGGTATCGATTAATTCGTATTCGGGATCTTCTTTTCCTCTTTCCGCATTGGTTTTTATTAAATCGTCATAGGGAAATGTGTTTTGAGGATATTTGTACAGCATTTTCATGTAAGAATGCGTTGGCGTGGAATCGAGATAGTAAAAATATTCTTTCACATCTTCACCATGGTTTCCCTGACCGTTTGATAAGCCAAAGAAGCGTTCTTTCACCATTTTATCTTTTTTGTTCCAGAATCCGACTGAAAAAACAAGTTTCTGAAGGTCATCACAGATGCCGCAGATTCCTTCTTCGCCCCAACGGTAGGTTTTGGCTTCCGCAATGTCGTGATTGGTGTAGTTCCATGCATCACCATTTGCGCTGTAATCTTCGCGCACCAATCCCCATTCGCGGTTGCTGACGTAAGGTCCCCATTTTTTCCATGTAACGTCGGACAGTCTTTCTTTTTCTTTCATGTTTTTTATAAATGATGATTAACCAATAATCTATGAATATTTTATTGTTTTGTGAAACCTCATAGGTTTTAAAAACCTATGAGGTTTTCAGAATGATAATTTAAATGCTTATTTTAAAATTGACAGCGAAACGGATTCATCAGTAACAATTGATTTTTGAAAGACTTTCTTCTCTGCTTCGGCTTAAATGCGCCCCGGATTGAACGGTCTGTCTGAGCTCTTTTTGTAAGCTCCGGAAAAAGCAAAGGCACAAAAAAGCGAGTAGTGAAAGCCGGAATTGTGTGCCCAAAGAATTATCCTCCTGTTGAAAAGCTTTCGAAAGTTGTCATTCCGCCATCTACGAAAATACTGGCTCCGGTGATGTAATCTGCAAGATCACTTGCCAGAAACGCCGCCATATTTCCAATGTCCTGTGGCTGCCCGATTCTGTTGTAAGGGATTAAGTCTAATAAGGAATTTAAAGCTTCGGGAGTACTCCACGCAGCTTTGTTAATGGGCGTCTGAATTGCTCCGGGACAAATGGAATTGACACGGATTTTGTCTGCACCATATTCCTGCGCCAAAGTCTGCATGAGCATTCTGATGGCTCCTTTGCTTGAAGCATAATTGGCGTGACCTGCCCAAGGAATGATTTCGTGAACAGAACTGATGTGAATAATTTTTCCACAGGCAACGGAACGCGAAAGATCGATACCACGGCGAAGAAATTCTTTAATGGCTTCTCTTGCACACAAAAACTGCCCTGTAAGATTGATGCCAATGACGGTATTCCACTGATCGAGCGTCATTTCGGTGAATTTTGCGTCTTTCTGAACGCCTGCGTTGTTGATGAGAATATCGACTGTTCCGAATTGTGAAACCACATCCTGAAACATTTTAATGACCTGATCTTCTTTGGAAACATCGCACTGATAGGTTATTCCGTTTCCGCCTGCATCGGTAATTTCTTTTAAAACGGCTTTTGCTTCATCTAAAGAGTGTTCTGAAGAGTGATTAACAATTACGGTTGCTCCTGCTGAAGCGAGTGATTTTGCAATTCCCGAACCAATTCCACTGGAAGCTCCGGTAACGACAGCAACCTGATTGTGAAGAGATATTTCCATGTTTTATTATTTGATGTTACTCAAATTTAGGTGAAAGTTTCACGCCAAACATGAAAATTCTGAATTAAAAATTTCTTAAAGTTTACTATTTTGCGGATTAAGCTAAATTCGTTTTACGGAATCAACGATCTTTTCAGAAATTTTGTTTAGAGTTTTTTGTACATCAGATATTGTATTCCGCTTCTGCCCATTCTTGTTTTTCCGTCGAATTTGTAGCCGACTTTGAGGTATAATTCGTAAGCAGAAGTATTGTTTTGGTTCACAGCAAGAACAATCTCATTGCAGTCTCTGAAGTTTTCCCTAACAAATTCATCAAGAAGAATCATTGCAGCTTTTCCGATTCCTTTTCCCTGCAGTTGAGGATTTACAGAAAGGGAACGAAGTAACATGGAATTGTGATTGTCTGTGATATCTAATTTATCATTTCCGAAATCCAACACACAAAAGCCGACCGGAAGATTATTTTCCAGAATGGTTATGGGAAAAGCAAGGGTATCGCTGCGTTCTTCAATTTTCTGTAGTGCCTGTTCTGCGGTAGCGGTGTATTGCAATTGCGTTTCGTCCAAAGTATAACTTACTCCGGGAAAATCTTTCGGTTCAAAAAATTTTAATTTTACCATAATTTAATGATGATAAATGTCTTCATACATTACTCCTGCCCGAATTTCAACCGGCAGCTTATTTTCTTCGGGAACAACGGGACAATTGTAATCGTAAGCGTTGTAGGCACAGTAAGGATGATACGATTTATTAAAATCCAGAATAATGGTTTTGTCTTTCGGAATCGTTAAATCGAGATATTTTCCACCGCCGTAGGTTTCTTTTTCATTGGTGGCATCACGGAAAGGCAGAAATAAATAGTCTTTGTATTTTTTCTGTCTGATTAAATCCAGACTTTGATACAGCGTTAATGTATATGACTTTCCGTCTAACTGAAATGTTGCTTTTCCAAATTCTCTGTAAGGTTTTGTTTTGCCTGAAGAGGTAGGAAGATCAAAGGGTTTTGCGTTTTCCGTTTTCTGGAATTTTGCAGTAACTCTGTATTTTAAATTGATCGGAAAGAAAGGATGCTGCTTAAAATTTTTAAAGTTATCTCCGCGCAAAGGAGTTTCTTTCGGGTTTAAATATTCTGCATTGAGTTCTTTCTGAAATTTTTTAATTTCGGATTCTTCTTTTGACAATTTTTGAGAAAATATCAGAAGTGGAAAAAGTAAAAAGATAAATATGTATTTTTTCATGAACTTAAAACTATGATTTACGATGAAAATTTTACTGTAAATAAGCTATTCAGCGAATTAAATTTTCAGTAAGATTCTGAAATTTTCACACGGTAGATATCGGATGAATTTCGTTTGATGGATTCCACAAAAAACCCGCCTTCTTCCGGAATAATCTCCTTTAAATCAAAACTTTCACAATCTTTCGGCAATCCTGAAAACACGAGAGTAAACCAGAAATCTCTCATAAACGGAACCGGAGTCCAGTCGGGATAGATGGTAATATTTTCTGCATGAATTAGTTTGCTCTGATGTTCTGACTGATTATCAAAAAGATAGGTAGACTGCCAGATTCTGATGAAGTTCCCAAAGAATGGTGAAGCCGGAAAACAGCAATGTACAATTACCTGCCGTTCCTCTTCCATCTTAATCTGGAGGGATTCTAATAATTCTTTCACGATCACCGGTTTTACAATTGTTTCTGACATAATTTCTTTGTGAAGTAAATAGTCAGTTCCTCTAATTTAGTATTTTAATTTGAAATCTGACTATTCTTTAATCACTTTTTTTTAATATTTCAGCTGCAATTTTTCTTTTGAATAGTTTCTTACTTTTTCTGTAAGTTCAGGATTGTCTGCCAGTTTCTGTCCGTAAGAAGGCACTATTTCCAGCAGTTTTTCTTTCCACTCGCCATGAAGTTTTTCAGGGAAGCATTTTTCAAGTACGCTCAGCATTGCATAAACTGCTGTAGACGCTCCCGGAGAAGCTCCCAATAGTGAAGCAATGGTTCCTTTTTTATTCACTACTACTTCAGTTCCGAATTCCAGTTTACCGCCGTGTTTTTCATCTTTTTTAATGATCTGAACTCGTTGTCCGGCAACTTTCAGTTCCCAGTCTTCTTCTTTGGCATCTTTAATAAACTCTCTCAAATGCTGAATTCTTTGGGATTTCGTCATTGCCACCTGCTGAACCAGATATTTCGTTAAGGGAATATTATGCCACCAAGCTCCGAAAAGGGATCTCAAATTTTTAGTATTCACACTTTCAGGTAGATCCAGATAGCTTCCTTCTTTTAAAAACTTAGTTGAAAATCCTGCAAAAGGTCCGAAAAGAAGTGCTTTCTCTCCATCAATAATTCTTAAATCCAAATGAGGAACCGACATTGGCGGAGCATCCACCGTTGCCTGTGTATATACTTTTGCCTGATGTTTTTCTACCAATTCCTGATTATGACTTACCAGCCATTGTCCGGAAACCGGAAAACCGCCGTAGCCTTCGCTTTCTTTGATTTCTGAACTGTCTAACAACGGCAAAGCATACCCTCCTGCCCCAATGAATACAAAATCCGCCTCTACTTCCTGTTTGTGATTATGAATTCTGTCTTTCACTTTCATTTCCCATGTTCCGTCTTCTTTCGGATCAATGTCTTTTACTTCGTGGTACAGGAAAACTTCAACATTGGAATCTTCCAGCAAATGTCTTCCCATTTTTCTGGTTAATGTTCCAAAATTAACATCTGTTCCCATATTCATTTTGGTTGCCGCCATTACTTCAGACTGATTTCTTTTGCTCATTACCAAAGGAATCCATTCTCTCAATTTATCGTGATCGGTTGAAAACTCCATTCCTTTAAACAGAACGGATTCTGACATTCTCTCATGACGTTTTTTAAGATATTCTGCATCTTTTTCTCCAAAAACGAGACTCATGTGCGGACAGGAATTGATGAAATCCTTAGGTTCGCTGATGTAACCTTTGGTAATTAAGTAAGACCAGAACTGTTTTGAAATTTCGAACTGTTCGGCAATGCTTTCCGCTTTGGAAATATCAATGGTTCCGTCGGGTTTTTCGGGAGTATAATTAAGCTCACAAAACGCTGAATGACCTGTTCCTGCATTATTCCAGGCTGCTGTACTTTCTTTGGCAAACCTTCCCAGCCTTTCGAAAATAGCTATTTCGAGCTCAGGATCAAATTCGTGTAATAATGTAGCTAAAGTGGCACTCATAATTCCGCCACCTATTAGAACAACGTCGTATTTTGGTTTCGGCGTTCTGCTTGTAAGCGATTGTGACATAATTTAAATTTTATAGGTCAAAGTTCGGAAAAAGTTTCTTAAAATAGGGTTCGGTGAAACGATTTTAATATGGGTTTTATCAAAAAAATTAATTTACAGAATCTGTCGG
This sequence comes from Chryseobacterium sp. MMO-72, assembly GCF_037146035.1. Lineage (NCBI taxonomy): Bacteria > Pseudomonadati > Bacteroidota > Flavobacteriia > Flavobacteriales > Weeksellaceae > Chryseobacterium > Chryseobacterium sp. MMO-72. The sequence continues at coordinate 188 of NZ_JBBCWG010000023.1, read as the reverse complement.
ATTATGGATCTGTTTTAAAATCTGTGATGCTGAAATGCTGATTATTGTCTCGCGTTTTTATGATCCGACAACTTTATAGTCGTGATTGAGCGGCATGTCTGAGCTCTTTTTAGGTTTTCGGGGGGGGGGGCGCCCCCGCGCCCCCAAAAAAAAAAAAAAGGGGGGGAACCGCGAAAAACGAACAAAAA
>NZ_JBBCWG010000022.1:0-41961 GCF_037146035.1 Chryseobacterium sp. MMO-72 | reverse complement strand
TTTTTTTTGGGGGGGATCGCCCACTACACTTTTCTTTGTTTTGGGGGGGGGGGGCGCCCCCCCCCCCCCCCCCGAATCCCTAAAATGAGCTCAGACAAATGCTTCAATCGGGGCTATTAAAAAAAGAATGGTTAAATTGGAACAACCAAAACATACAAATTCTAATATGAAATATAAATTAAAATACGCTTTGTTGCTGCCGTTTTTATTTTCTTTAAAAGCAAATGCGCAGGAAATAAAAGCAGAACTCAATAAAGAAATAAAAAAACAGGAAAAAATCTCTTACATTCTGGATTTTCCTCAGAATACAAAAGGAAATGTTCCGCTTATTGTTTTTCTTCACGGTTCCGGAGAAAGAGGAAACAATCTGGAAATCGTAAAAGCGCACAGTCCGTTTACCTACAAAAATTTAATAAAAGAACCGGTTGCGATTTTAGCACCTCAATGTCCTGAAAATACATGGTGGGATACAGAAACAGTTTATAATTTAATAAAAGAAATTCAGTCAAAATATAAAGTGGATTCTTCAAGAATCTACCTTACCGGACTTTCAATGGGAGGATGGGGAACACTGAAACTCGCAATGGAACATCCCGAAATGTTTGCGGCGGTCGTTACGGTTTGTGCGCCTACAGACCGAGTAATGTACGCCAACATTCATCAGTACAAAAATCTGAATATTAAAATCTTTCATGGCGGAATGGATGATGTTGTTTTACCGGAAAATGCATTTAATTTTTATCAGGCACTGCATCCTGTAAATCCCTCTGCCGAATTGACGATTTTCCCAAATGACAATCATAATTCCTGGGATTCAACCTATTCCAATCCTAAATTATACGAATGGATGCTGTCAAAAAGAAAAGAGAAATAATTTAGTATAAATCGTTAAACGAAAAGTGTTTGCTGAATGAATGGTTCATACTTAGCTTATAGAATTACCTTCGCGAACAGAAAATAGGCAGGATAATTAAAAAAAACTTTTCGACTTTTCGTTTAGATAAACAAAAAATTAAAAATAGAACTATAATTAAAAGAAGATAGAGTTATGAAAAAGTTAATTGTAATCGCCACTTTAGCATTGGCTCCTGTATTTTCGGCACAGGAAATGGTAACGAAGCCCGTTCAATCGTATCAGACGGCTCAGTATCAGGCTAAAAAGAAAGCTTTTGTGGATAATCTTTTGTCGAAAATGACTTTAGATGAAAAAATCGGACAGCTTAATTTACCAAGTTCAGGCGATTTTACTACCGGTTTGGCTAAAAGTTCAGACATCGGAAAAAAAATCGAACAGGGTTTAGTAGGAGGGCTTTTCAATATAAAAGGAGCAGATAAAATCAGAGCCGTTCAGAAAGTTGCAGTGGAAAACAGCAGGCTTAAAATTCCATTGATTTTCGGAATGGATGTCATCCACGGTTACGAAACAACTTTCCCGATTCCATTAGGATTAGCCGCATCATGGGATATGAATTTGGTGCAGCAGTCTGCAAGAATAGCCGCTAAAGAAGCCGCTTCAGACGGAATCAATTGGACATTCTCGCCAATGGTGGATATTTCCCGTGAACCAAGATGGGGAAGAGTTTCCGAAGGAGCCGGTGAAGATCCTTACTTAGGAAGTGAAGTGGCAAAAAATATGGTCTACGGTTATCAGGGGAAAGACCTTGCCAACGGAACCAATATTCTGGCTTGTGTTAAACATTTCGCGCTGTATGGCGCAGGTGAAGCAGGAAGAGACTACAACACAGTGGATATGAGCCACGTAAGAATGTTCAACGAATATTTTCCTCCTTACAAAGCAGCGGTAGATGCAGGAGTAGCTTCTGTAATGGCTTCTTTCAACGAAGTAGACGGGGTTCCGGCAACAGGAAACAGATGGCTGCAAACCGAAGTTTTAAGAAACAAATGGAATTTCAAAGGTTTCGTAGTGACCGATTATACCGGAATCAATGAAATGGTAGATCACGGGATGGGAAATCTTCAGGAAGTTTCCGCATTGGCTTTAAAAGCAGGTATTGATATGGATATGGTAGGTGAAGGATTTTTAACCACCCTGAAAAAATCTTTAGCAGAAGGGAAAGTGACCCAAGCTGAGATCGATATGGCAGCAAAAAGAATTCTTGAAGCGAAATACGACTTAGGTTTGTTTTCAGATCCTTATAAATTCGGAGATGCAAAACTGGCTGCAAAAGAGGTGTACAATATGGAAAACCGAAACATTGCCAGAAATGTGGCAGCACAATCCATGGTTTTGATGAAAAACGACAATCAGGTATTGCCTTTAAAGAAATCAGGAACCGTTGCCGTAATCGGACCATTGGTTAATAACTCTCTGAACATGGCAGGAACATGGAGCGTTGCAGCAAAACATGAGAAAGCGGTTAATCTCATGCAGGGATTACAGGAAAACTTCGGCAAAGAAGTGAAATTCATTTCTGCAAAAGGAGCTAATATTGATTATGATGCAAAACTGGAAGACATTTATGCAGCGCACGGTAAGAAAACCGACAGAGACAACCGTTCAAAAGAAGCTTTATTAAAAGAAGCGGTAGATGTTGCCAATAAATCGGATGTTATTGTTCTGGCAATCGGCGAATCTGCTGAAATGAGCGGGGAATCATCTTCGAGAACAGAAATTACCATTCCACAGTCTCAGGTAGATCTTTTAAATGAATTAAAAAAGACAGGAAAACCAATAGCTGTTGTTCTTTTCACAGGTCGTCCTTTAGCCTTAACAAACATTAAAGATACTCCGGATGCAATTCTTAATGTCTGGTTTGCAGGTTCCGAAGCAGGAAATGCAATCTCTGATGTGCTGTTCGGAAAAGTAAATCCTTCAGGAAAACTACCGATGACTTTCCCAAGAAGTTTAGGGCAGGTTCCGATTTATTACAATGCTAAAAATACAGGACGCCCGTTAGATCAGAAGCTGGTTGATAAATGTGAATACCAGAGATTCCGTTCCAATTATATGGATGAGTGTAACACGCCGTTGTATCCTTTTGGTTATGGATTAAGCTATACAAAATTCAATTATTCTGATGTTACAGTTTCCAATGCAAATCCAAAAGGAAATCAGACCATTCAGGCATCCGTTACCGTAACGAATACCGGAAATTATGATGGAGCAGAAGTAGTTCAGCTTTATATCAGAGATATGGTAGGAAGCATTACAAGACCCGTAAAAGAACTGAAAGGCTTCCAGAAAGTGATGTTGAAAAAAGGGGAATCTAAAAAAGTTACCTTCGATATTACTCCGGAAAACCTGAAATTCTACAACGGAGATCTGAAATACGACTGGGAACCGGGTGAATTTGATATCATGATCGGAACCAACTCATCTGATGTGAAACATTCCAAAATCAACTGGACAAAATAATTTTATAAGCCGCTTACAATGAGTGGCTTTTTTTGTATTTTTGAATACATGGCAACTCATAAGGTTCTTTGGCACAATTTTGAACAGATTGAAAACTTAAAATTTAAAAACATGAAAAAAACAATTTTATTTGGTATGATGTTCCTGGGTTCATTAGTCTTTTCACAGCAAACGCATGTCGTGGGCGGAGACAAAGATGTTCACGGCTGCAAAGCTTCCGCAGGCTATACCTACTCTCAGATCAAAAATGATTGCGTAAGAGTTTTTGAACAGAAAATTAAATTGAACGAGGTAAACTCAGACAAAAGTTACAGCACATCAACGGCAGTTATTTTCAGTAAAAATATGAAAAAAGCCGAAATTTTTATTCCCGACGGAAGCGCAAACAGCATTATTCTCGACAGACAGGGAAAAAGCAAACTCTGGAAAAGCGGAAAGCACATCAAAGACAGCTACGTTTTGATTCCTTATAAGAAAACTGGTTACCAGATCAAGAAAAATGATGTGGTGATTTATCAATAAATAAAAACAGGAAATTTTAGTTTCCTGTTTTTTAGTTTTTAAATACAAAGATTAGCATTATACGGTCTGCAAGGTCCATTTTCTTTATATTGACAACTGCCTGCAGGACAACTTTCTCCTGGAGGAGGTACCCATCCTCCTGAAATGTTTTTTAAGGCTGACTTTGATAATTTTTTTAAATTTTTCATAATTAATTTGATTTAATATTTCTTTTGTAGAAGCTAAAATAAAAAATAAATCTGATAATAATTCATTTAATGTTGAAAAATATTTTCTACGGCTTTTTTATGAAAGTTTTCCTTCATTATTGCTGTCTGGTTTCATTTAAACACAGATAAGCATTTCTAAGAAAAAACCATTTTTATCTCTCACTGAAAAACCGTATTTTTGCATATCTAAAAAAAGTAAAAGAAAAGAATGAATTCCTACAAAAATCCATTGGAAGAACGCTATTCAAGCGAAGAGATGTTATTTAACTTTTCTCACAATAATAAATTCCAGAACTGGAGAAAGCTTTGGATTGCCCTTGCTGAAATCGAAAAAGATCTTGGTCTTGACATTACAGACGAGCAAATCGCCGAATTGAAAGCCAATGCTGAAAATATCGATTACGAAAAAGCTGCTGAATACGAGAAAAAATTCAGACATGATGTAATGGCTCACGTTCATACGTATGGTGATGTAGCACCTTCAGCAAAAGGAATTATTCATTTGGGAGCAACTTCAGCATTTGTAGGAGATAACACCGATTTAATCCAGATTCGCGACGGACTTTTAATCTTAAAGAAAAAGTTGGTTAACGTTATTAAAAACTTAGCAGATTTTGCAATTCAGTATAAAGATTTACCAACCTTAGGATTTACACACTTTCAGCCGGCGCAATTAACAACGGTAGGAAAAAGAGCAACCCTTTGGCTTCAGAGTTTAGTCCTTGATATCGAAGAGCTTGATTTCTTTTTAGAAACATTACGTTTCAGAGGGGTAAAAGGAACAACGGGAACAGCAGCAAGCTTCTTAGAGCTTTTCAACGGAGATTATTCTAAAGTGAAGCATTTAGATAAAGAATTGTCAAAAAGATTCGGTTTCGAGAAAGTTTTTGGCGTTTCCGGACAGACTTACGACAGAAAAATTGATGCTAAAGTAGTTGCTTTATTAGGAAATATTGCTCAATCTGCACACAAATTCACCAACGATTTACGTTTACTTCAAAATCTGAAAGAAATTGAAGAACCATTCGAGAAAAACCAGATCGGTTCATCGGCAATGGCTTACAAACGTAATCCAATGAGAAGCGAAAGAATCGGAGCTTTGGCAAAATACGTCATGTCTTTAACGACAAGTTCTGCAATGGTCGCTTCAACACAATGGTTTGAAAGAACATTGGACGATTCTGCAAATAAGAGATTAACCATTCCTCAGGCATTTTTAGCTGTTGATGCAATTCTATTAATTTGGAACAACATCATGAACGGAATTGTGGTCTATCCTAACAGAATCAACAAACATATTATGGAAGAACTTCCTTTCATGGCGACAGAATACATCATCATGGAAGAAGTGAAAGCTGGTGGTGACCGTCAGGAAATCCATGAAGTGATCAGAGTTCATTCTATGGAAGCTTCCAAGCAGGTAAAAGTAGAAGGTAAAGAAAATGATCTTATCGAAAGAATCCTGAACGACGATTCGTTAAAATTAGATAAATCAAAATTAAAAGAAGTTCTCGATCCTAAAAACTTCATCGGTTTTGCGCCCATTCAGACGGAAGAATTCATTGCCAATGAAGTTCAGCCGATTATTGATGCAAATAAAGATTTGATTGGGTTAGAAGCTGATCTTAAAGTATAATATGGTATGCAGTCCTTTTGGGCTGCATATTTTATTTAAATTGAATATGAAGATTTTTACATTTTTTATTTTAACAGTATTTCCTGTGATGATATTTTCTCAGGAACTAAAGCTGAATAAAAAAATTGAATCTGATACCGATTTTAATCACTCTGTTTCAGGAATTTCGGTTCCGGCGAGTTTCGGGAATTTTACCAGAACTGCCCTGTTTACTAATTCCAAAAATGACAGTATTCTTTCTGCGGAGTATGAAAACAAAAGTAACAATGAGCTTTTTCAGTTCAAAATAGTTTTAGGACGTTTGGATGAAGAAAGGCTTTTTAATTATTATTTTGAAAATCTAAGAAATAGAAGATATGGTCCTAAAGAAGCTGTCAATAAAGCGGTTACCTTTAAAGAAGGTAAATTCAAGCTTAATGGGATAAGCACTTATTTTAAGCATCTTGACAGATTAATTAATGTAAGGGTTTATGATGCAGGATTTTGGATATTTGTTTCGGAAACAAGTCAGAAAGGAAATGATACTTTGGCTCTGGATAACAGACAGGATGAGTTTTTGAAAAAAATAATGCCATCAAAAATTGTTGAAAAAAATCCTTTGACGAAATATTCAAATATTTATTACGCAAAAGCCTGTTTTCGTGATTCTCTAATGCTTAGAAGTGCTATGAGTAGTGCAACTAATAAGATGAGGTGGATCTATGAAAATATCAATAAATATGAAAGAGCATCAGGAATTCCAGGTATACTTTTAAACTATCAGATTGCTGGTATTAATGGTTTTATTGACTATAAAACGGAAAAAAATCCGAAACCAAGCAAAGGAGGTTACGAAACAAATAATCTAATTGGCTTCTTTATAAAACTAAGAGAATCCGGATTTATAGATGAATTTTTGATGGAGAGTTACTATTATTTATTAGTTCCTCCTGAAAATCATCAATTTGATTACAAAGGCTACCAAAAGTGGAAACAGGAAAATTCAATCGATTATAATACTTCTCAAAAGTATTATCTTATTGTAAATTCCCGCAATAAAACTGATCTTAACAAAGATGAGTAAATTAACTAATAAGTCTAATAATATATAAATATCTGACATCTAATGTCTCAAAACAAAAGAATTTTCGTAGAAAAAAGAGGAATTTTCGATGTAGAAAGTCCAAAAATTTTTGATGAAGTAAAAGCGGTTGTTCCGTCGATCCAAAGCGTAAAGGTTTATAATGTTTACGATATTTTTGGATTAAATGACGGTGAATTCGGAAAAGTGGTCAACAGCACTTTCGTAGATCCGGTTACTGATATTTTAATCGAAGAAAATCCTGCACAGGGAATTTATTTCGCATTGGAATTTTTACCTGGGCAATATGATCAGCGTGCAGATTCTGCCCAACAGTGCATTGCTTTATTAACGGGAAATGAAAAATCTAAAGTAAGAAGCGGGAAACTCATTGAATTTGAAGGTGTTTCCGAATCTGATTTAGCAAAAATCAAAGACCTTCTAATCAATAAAGTGGAATCTCAGGAAAAAGATTTATCAACTTTAAACATTCCTGCGGAAGAAACTCCTTCAAAAGTTATTGTTCACGAAGGTTTTATCGATTTCGATGATGCTCAGCTTGAGGAATTCTTTAATAATCACGGTTTTGCTTTAGGGTTGGACGATTTAAAATTCATTCAGGAATATTTTAAATCGGAACAGAGAAATCCTACGGAAACAGAACTTAAAGTTTTAGACACCTATTGGAGCGACCACTGTCGTCACACAACGTTCGAAACAGAATTGTCTAATATCGAATTCGAAGGACAGTTTAAACATACATTGGAAACTATTTTCAATGATTATATCGAAAAAAGAAAATTCTTAGGACGCGAATTGAAGCCTATATCCTTGATGGATCTGGCTACGGTTTGCGGAAGATATTTCCATAAAACAGGTCAGTTAGAAAATCTGGTAGTTTCTGACGAAATCAACGCTTGTACGATCCAGATTGAAGCAGAATACGATGGTAAAAAAGAACCGTGGTATTTATTATTCAAGAACGAAACCCACAATCACCCGACAGAAATTGAACCTTTTGGTGGTGCTTCAACTTGTTTAGGTGGCGCTATCAGAGACCCTTTGTCCGGACGTTCATTCGTATTTCAGGCGATGAGATTAACAGGTGCTGCAGATGTTTTGGAACCGGTTGATAAAACATTACCGGGAAAATTGCCTCAAAAAACAATCACGAAACAGGCGGCAAACGGATATTCCTCTTACGGGAACCAAATCGGTTTAGCAACTACAATGGTTTCTGAAATCTACGATGAAGGCTACAAAGCCAAAAGAATGGAAGTTGGTTTCGTTGCGGGAGCCGTTCCTGTGGATTGGGTAAGACGTGAAAAACCGGCAAATGGTGATTCTATCATTATTTTAGGAGGAGCAACAGGTCGTGACGGTGTTGGAGGAGCAAGCGGAAGTTCAAAAGAACAGGACGAAACTTCTATCCATACGATGAGTTCTGAAGTTCAGAAAGGAAATGCAGTTGAAGAACGTAAAATCCAGAGATTGTTTAGAAATCCTGAAGTAACGAGACTGATTAAAAAATCAAACGATTTCGGAGCGGGAGGAGTTTCTGTAGCAATTGGCGAAATCGCAGATTCTTTAGAAGTTAATTTAGATGTTTTACCTCTAAAATATGAAGGGTTAAACGGAACCGAGCTTGCAATTTCCGAATCTCAGGAAAGAATGGCAGTTGTAGTAGAACCTAAAGATAAAGAACAGTTTATCAAATTCTGTGAAGCTGAAAATATTGTGGCTGTGGAAGTTGCAAAAGTGACAGATTCAGGAAGAATGCAGATGTTCTGGAAAGGAGATAAAATCGTGGATCTTTCAAGAGCATTTTTAGATACGAACGGCTGTTCAAAAAGTCAGGAAGTTAAAATTACCCACCTGAATGAAGTAAAAGAAGAAACTCCAGCATTTACTGAAGAGAATTTCCTGAAAATTTTAAGCGATAAGAATGTAGCTTCTCAAAAAGGATTGCTGGAAATGTTCGATTCATCAATTGGTGCAACTACGGTTGCGATGCCTTTGGGTGGAAAATATCAGCAGACTTTAATGGAAGGAAGTGTTCAGACGTTGCCAATCATCGGAGCAAAAGATATCGAAACCGTTTCTTTAGCAAGTTGGGGATTCGATGCAGAGATTTCTAAGCAAAATTCACTTTTAGGAGCTTCTTACGCTGTTGTAGAAAGTGTTGCGAAGATCGTTGCAATGGGTGGCGATTATAAAAATATCAGATTCAGTTTTCAGGAATATTTTGAAAAATTAGGTCAGAATCCTGAAAAGTGGGGGAAACCTTTGGCTTCTCTTTTGGGAGCTTACGATGCGCAAATTAATTTCGGTTTGGCAGCCATTGGTGGGAAAGATTCAATGAGCGGAACGTATCAGGATCTGCATGTGCCGCCAACATTAATCTCTTTCGCCTGTGCAAACGGTGAAAAGAAAAATATTATCTCTCCTGAATTTAAAAACGAAGGAAATAAAGTATATTTATTCAATCATATTGCTCAGGAAAACGGACTTCCGAATTATGATGCTTTAAAAGATATTTATGAATTCATATTCGAAAATATCAAAGCAGGAAAAATCGTTTCAGTAAAAACAGTGAAAGAAGGTGGAGTTGCGGTTGCTTTGGCAAAAATGAGCTTTGGAAACAGATTGGGCGCAGACATTACAGTAGATGATGCTTCGGCATTGCTCAGCAAGCGAATTGGTAGCTTAATTATAGAATCTAAAGAAGAATTAAGTTCTGTAAATCTTCAATTGATAGGTCAAGTTGTTGCGAATGAAGTTTTAACCATCAACAATCTTCAAACTTCCATCAATAAATTATTAGCTGCAAACACCAATACTTTCGAAAATCTTTTCCCGACAGTTGAAAAAGAAAAAATAACGGTTGCGTTGGATGAAAAATTAAATTCAGTCAACCCAAGAAATATCATCATTAAGAAACACGGAATCGCTCAGCCAAAAGTATTTGCGCCGGTTTTTCCGGGAACAAACTGCGAATACGATACATTGAACGCTTTCGCAAAAGAAGGAGCTGTAATTAAAAGTTTACCATTAATCAATATCAATCATCAATTATTGGATGAAAGTATTGATGCGTGGGTAGAGGAGATCAAAACTTCCCAGATTTTAGCCTTCTCAGGAGGTTTCTCTGCGGGTGACGAACCAGACGGTTCTGCAAAATTCATCGTTAACGTTTTGAAAAACGAGAAGATGAGAAATGCCGTTCACGAATTGCTCGACAGAGACGGAATGATTATCGGGATCTGTAACGGTTTTCAGGCGTTGGTTAAATCCGGATTATTGCCTTACGGAAGAATTAAAGATTTAGATGAAAATTCTCCAACGTTAGCTCACAACGCGATCAGAAGACATATTTCCCAGATGGTCAATGTAAAAGTCGTAAATGACGAATCTCCTTGGCTAAAAGGAATGAAGGATCAGATTTTCACGATTCCAATTTCTCACGGGGAAGGTCGTTTCATGGCTTCGGAAGCGGAAATTCAGAAGCTATATGAAAACGGACAGATTGCAACACAATATTTAGACTTAGAAGGAAATATAGCTCACGGAATGCCTTTTAATCCAAATAATTCTTTATTCGGAATTGAGGGGATCACAAGTCCTTGCGGAAAAATTTTCGGAAGAATGGGACATCCGGAACGTTTTGCTGAAGGTCTGTTTAAAAATATTCCAACCGCAAATTATCACAACATCTTTAAAAATGGAGTGGAGTATTTCAAGTAAAAGACCATCAATAAATAATAAAATGCCTTCGTTACATAACGGAGGCATTTTTCTTTTTACTGTAATTTTTCCTGATTTACGGAAAACCGTAAAGAAAATGCTGAAAACCGTAATAAATTGCCGCTGTAAATAAAGATTTAAACAAAAATTTTAACTATGAAAACAAAAATTACTGCAACCGATTTATTTCTCGGTATTTTAGCTGTAATGCTTATCGGTGTTAGTTTTTACCAGACCTGGCTCGGTTTACAGCAGATTTTTGGAGGGAGCTCCTTTGTTATTGCTTTGGTGCTTTCTCTTATCCTGCTTTTTTTACTTTGGCAGATAAGAAGGGCAAAAACCAGCGGACAGTCTCCTTCTTCACTAAGCTGGATCTATTTTTTCTTTGCTTCATTTTGTTTCGTTGCCAATTTCAATGCATTGTATACAAGGTTTATGAGAACCGATATTTATACAACAGAACTGCGTAATGTTAACGAAAAATTCAGCGCGCTGGAAACGGATGTAGAATCTAAGCTGAATTACTCCGTCCCCGATGCTAAGACAAGACAGGCGATCCGAAGTGAATTAAATCTTCTGAAAATTCAGATCAGTGATCCTAAAAATGTCGGGATCGGACCGGAAGCAAGACAAATTATTGCAAGAATTGAAAAAATGATCGGCAAAAAAGTAACGCCTCTTACACCTGTAAGTGAAACTCCTGACGGATATGCAGATCTTGCCGACAGAATGGAAGAACAGATCGTACAGATGGTTTATAACCTTACTCCGGAAGAAAAAAATCTGATGAGTGATATTAATAATGCTTCCGTACGATGGAATAAAGAAATTCAGAATCTTTTACAGATGAATCCTGATGTAATAAACCTAATGGCTCAAGGGCAGATTGATAAATCTTTAACAGAGTATAACAGACTCGGATCAAAAGCAGAATCTATTTTGGGAAAAGATAAACTGAAATTTGAGCCTACCCATTCTGAAACGCAGGAAGTAGGAAAAATAGGATATGCTTTCAGCCATGCCATCAAGAATTTCGGGATGTTTCAGTTGGTTGTTTTAGCAGGATGTATATTACTGGATTTCGGTATTATGTTTATCATTCTTTTAATGCCAACAGAAACTAACAGAAATACAGGAAACAGCAGCGAAAGTATCTTTACCAGCAAACGCAGCGGAAAAACAATAATCTAATACAAAGTATAAAATATGGAATGGGAAAATGAACCTTTGAAACCATTGTCTTTTGATAAAGATCAGGAGGAAGTTCTTAAACCTTTGAATTTTGATGAAGAAGACGCGCTGAAGCCTTTGTCTTTAGACCATAACAAAGAAGCTGTGAACGATCGTTTTGTTCCTATTGCAAAAGGCAATGTCTCGGAAATTAAAAATAAAGACAGCAATTTCGTGTTTTTTTTCGGAACTGCTTCTTCTGGGAAATCTGTTATTTTGGCAACCATGCTTTATTATCTCAGATCGAAAGCAGGGGTTATAAGACCCAAAATAGGGACACCAAATACCGCTGAAGCAGAAAGCCTTCTGTATGATTTTTTTGAAAACATCAGTAAAGGGATTTTACCTGCAGGAACAGTAAAAGATCAGGTAACGAGACTGGATCTTGTTTTCGAACCTAACAATAAATCTAAGAAAATAAATCCCATTAACCTTACTTTTTTAGAAACTTCAGGAGAAAATCATAACGAAATAAAAAGGGGAGGGAGCTATCACAGCAGCATAGAAACCTATCTTTCTGCCAATCTTCCTCTTACATTTATAATTGTAACAAGCTATGAAAGCGCGCATAAAGATGATATTTTAATCAACACTTTTTTAAATAAGCTTGAAAAGTATGAGAAAAAATTAAAATCCGTCAATATTATTCTGGTCATCTCAAAATGGGATAAATCCGGAAGAGCCAATGTGGAAGCCTCGGCGGAGCTAGATGATTTTATTCAGGAAAGGCTTCCGATGACTTCTACTGCAATGGATACCTATGGTCTGGCAAAAACATTCTACACCGTGGGAGAGCTTAATGAAGAAACCAATCAGATAACCATTCTGAATTTAGACAGAGCGCAGAAGTTATCAGAGTGGTTGTATGAAAGCATTGTGGGTTATCCGCTGTCTTATGAAGGGACTTTTTGGGAACGTATAAAATTTAGTCTTACAAATTAATGAGCAGTGTTAATTTAATTGCATTCGGAACTTTTGGAAATCCCAATGGCTTTACCCAGACTTTTTTTGCAGGAACACCCGTAGAAATAAAGACTTTAGACATAAGAGGAGCTGTACTTATTTATCCGAACAGTAAACTGTATTCTCTACGGAAAGAATATAAAGATGGTTCTTATATAATAACCTACACCATTTATACTTATGCCAAAGAACCTACTTCGGCGCGGGAAGGATCTTTTATCGGCTCCAGTATTATGTTTACAGACGAAATTGCAGAAGAAAATATTACCGTCCGCTGTCTTAACGAATTCCACTCCAATCTTATCAGCAGAAACGTTCAGAACGATACACTTACGGTAAATCACTCAGAAAATTTCTCAATTGGTAAGCCTGCAGATTTTGATAAAATAAATTTTAATCTGAAAAAAATAGATATTTTCGATTCCGTACAGAGTACAAGCCGTCAACTGATGGTATATTGTGAAACAAATCCTTCCGCATTACAGATCATTCTGAAAAAAGCCGTTGATCTGCTGAATGTATATGACACAATTTACTTCACAGAAAGCTCGGACATCGCAAAATTTGTTCACCAGAAAAATATTTTTCAGTTTGTTCAGAAAGATGGGTTTGAAAATGAAATCAAAAAACTGAACGACGAAAGAAAACGTAAAATACATGAAACCGTTACGGAATTTGAAAATGAAAAAATAAAATGGGAAAACTCCAGAAAACAGAATGGTGAAGATTTTAAATCTAAAATTGAAAGAAATAAAGAACTGCATCTTGCTAACGGCAGAAAGATAGAAGAATCTGAGAAAAATTTAGAGAAATTAAACGAAGTTTACTATGCTTTCTCTCAGAAAATTGATGAATTTCTGAACCAATTGAAAACCGCCGACAGTATTATGTTGAATAATATAACGCAGTCTTACAAGGCAGATAAAAATACTTTTTTAGAAAACGTCAGAAACTTAGGAATACCGGAACTGGATTCTGTTTCGCAGCCAAGATTAGTTCGGGAACGTGAAATTCCTGTGTATTCATCTTCTTATTACAGCAACTCCGGTAGAAAAGAACCGGAAACAGAGCAGTCCAATATTTTTAAAACAGCAACAATTATTCTTTCTGTTTTTTTACTCGCTGCAGTTTCAGGTTTAACATGGTTTCAGTTTTTTAAAGAGCCTGAAAAACAGATTGTTTACAATGAACCCGAGCCAGAAGTAACAACAGAGTCGGTTTCCGAGCTTACAGTCTCTGCACTGAATCCAAAACCTAATTCAGAAGCAGAACCTCTGATCCTAAATGAAATGAACAGAAAGCTGACGGCAGGCTTAAAAATTGATTCTGTTACAGGTTTTGTATTTAAGGCGAATCCGCAGAGCGTAGAAAAATATTATAAATATCAAAAGAAAGACTATTCCAAACAGCTTTTCGAAAATAATAAGGAAAGTTTTAAAATTTCAGGGATTGATACAATATATACAGGAGATTTAAAATTCATACCCATCTTTAAATAATTAATTTTGTAATTTTAAAAAGGATAGCTTATTTAAAAAGAAGCAGAATTTTCATATTGAGTATACGAAAAGCAATCATAAAAGCAAAATGACCGTCCTTAGTGACGGTTATTTTTTTATAAGGAAAGTTTTAAATAATACTTTAACAATTAATTTTAAAACTTAACACAGTGATAATTGTTTCTTATTTTTGTATCAAATTCCGATAATGAAAAAAATCGTATTCTTCGCTGCTGCATTAATGTCTTTCTTTGCTTCTGCACAGCAGAAAGTTGCAGACACTTTGCAGAATAAAGAAAAAGAGATAGAGGAAATTACCATTGTAGCTTCTTCCCGAACCGGACAGAAAATAGAAAATTCACCTCAAAAGGTAGAAGTTCTGGGAAAGGAAGAAATGAATGAAGAAAGCGGAATAAAACCTGCAGGAATAGGAAGTATTTTAGGGGATATATCCGGAGTACAGATCCAGCAAAGCAGTCCGGTTTCCGGTAATTCCAATATTCGTATACAGGGGCTTGATGGAAGGTATACCCAGATATTGCGCGATGGAATGCCTTTATTCGATGGATTCAGTGGAGGATTGGGCGTTCTTTCTGTTCCGCCTTTAGATTTGCAGCAGGTAGAACTCATAAAAGGCTCCGCATCTACATTATATGGAGGAGGAGCTATTGGAGGATTGGTCAATATTATTTCGAGAAAGCCTACTGCAAAACAGGAACTGACGTTTTTAGCAAATTATTCTACTTTGGACGAAAAAAACTTAAATATGTTTGCGTCCAAAAAAATGAACAGGTTCGGATATATTTTCTTCGGTGGGATAACATCACAGAATGCAAAAGACGTAAATAAGGACGGGTTTTCTGATGTACCCAAAACAAATTCTCTGGTTCTGCATCCCAAAGTATTCTTTTATCCTTCAGAAAGCTCAGCAATTAGTCTCGGATGGACAGGAAGTTTCGATAAAAATACCGGAGGCGATATGCAGGTAATACGTAATAATAGTGATAATATCCATCAGTATTTTGAAAAAAATATACTTAAAAGAAATACATTCGATCTTATTTACCAGCAAAATTTCAGCAATAATTCTAAACTCGAATTTAAAAACAGCTTAAGTGATTTTAACCGTGATTTCACCAGCAATGAGAATTTTCTGACCGCCAATCAGAAAAATTATTTCTCAGAACTTACCTATACACGGCCATTTACAAATACCCTGCTTGTTTTAGGAGCAGATTTTCAGGGAAGCAAATTTAATCCTAAATCTTTTCAGTCTTTTCAGATTCCGGCGTTTGAGAATAATTCTTTCGGAATTTTTCTTCAGAACACAACCAAGTTAAAAAAAGCGACCATAGAATCAGGAATCCGTAATGATTTTACCAATAGATACGGTAGTTTCTTTTTGCCGAGCCTTGCCGGTATTTATCATTTTGATGAACACTGGGCTGCAAGAGGAGGAATTGGTTTAGGCTATAAAGTTCCTAATGCACTTGCTGCGCAGAATGTAGATTATTCTTTAGAAAAACTGCTGCCAATTGATGCGCAGAATACAAAAGCAGAAAAATCTGTAGGCTACAATCTGGAGTTTAACTATAAAAAGAAATTTGACAGTGGAAATGAAATATTCATCAATCAGGCATTTTTTCTTACACAAATTTCCAGTCCGGTAATTGCTCATCAAACTTCTACAGGAGATATATATTTCTACAACGAATCCAAATCTGTTGTTTCAAAAGGTTTTGATACATATATCAAAGGAAAATTTGATGAATGGGAGCTGTATTTTGGTTATACCTTTACAATAGCGAAATATAATTTTCTGGAAGGCAATGATTATATTCCTCTTACTCCGAAACACAGGGCTGCAATGACGGGTGTTAAAGATTTTGAAAACGGATGGAAATTAGGGGTTGAGGCATCTTATAACGGAAAACAATATCGTTTAGATTACAGCCGCACTCCTTCTTACCTGTTTACCGCCGCAATGATTTCCAAAGATATCGGGAAACATTTTATCGTTGTCCTGAACGGAGAAAATCTTCTGGATTACAGACAAAGTAAAAAAGAATCTCTCTATTCCGGCAACATAAGCAGTCCCACATTTTATCCGCTTTGGGCTCCGATAGACGGAAGAGTAGTTAATCTGTCGGTAAAATGGAAGCTTTGATAAGTTAATTGAAAATATACTTCCAGTAAACAAAAATTCCGACAATTACAGAAACAATCGCCATCAGTAAAACCGCTCCGGCAGAAATATCTTTGATGAAACCAATCCTTTGATCAAATTCAGGATGAATAAAATCGCAGATTTTTTCAATGGCGGTATTCAGAATTTCAGCAGCTAAGACGCCGGAGGAAACCATTAAAATTAAAATAGTGTCTGTAGAAGAAAGATTCAGATAAAAAATCAGAAACACATTAATAAGGAAAGCAGCAAATTCAAGCTGAAAATTTCTTTCATGCTTCATCATGAGAAAAACACCCCGGAAAGCATTTCGTAAACTCTTGTGTACAGGAGGTTTTCGCATTTTTAAAGTTTATTTGCAAATATAGTTAATTCATTGAAGAAAATCCTTATCTTTAGTGCTTTAGGATGTTTTAGGGCATCAAAAACCAGAGCAGGAGAAGTTGTGAAATTATTTTGATAGATGTTAATAACTCTCAGAATTATTCTTTTCATTCTGTTTTCTATTTATTATATTTGTAAAAATTTATTTTTAAATCTATGAAATTTATTATTTCAAGTGGTGAACTACAGAAGGCTTTGCAAACTGTAAGTGGCGTAATATCAAGCTCTCAGTCGAGACCGATTTTAGAAAACTATCTTTTTGAATTAGACGGAACTCAGGTTACCATTACCGCGTCTGACGGCGAAACGACTCTTGTAACTTCTCTTGAGGCAAAGTCTGATGATACGGGTAAATTTGCCGTTCCTGCAAAGATTTTCCAGGACTTCATCAAGACTTACGGAGAACAGCCTCTTACGTTGGTTGTGAAGGATAATGCAGAAGGAACAGGAAGTCAGCTTGAGATTTTAGATGAAAAAGATAACTTCGCCGTAGCATTGGATAACGCGGACGATTATCCGGAATTGCCGGAATTTGATGCCGCACAAAGTGTTACCATGCCTGCAGGAGTTTTATCTGAAGCCCTTACCAATACGCTTTTCGCCACAAGTAACGATTCTCTTCGTCCGGTAATGACGGGAGTTCTTTTCCAGTTTGGAGAAAATGAAACCAACTTCGTTTCTACAGATTCTCATAGACTGGTAGTATACAAAAGAAAAGATCTGATGAATGCCGAACCAATGGAATTCATCATGCCTAAAAAGCCATTAAACATTTTCAAAAATATTTTAGCGAGTTCCAATGAAGACGTAACAATCGAATTCAACGAGAACATGGCAAAATTCACTTTTGGAAAACACGTTTGGATCTGTAGATTAATCGACGGAAAATATCCGAATTATACAGCGGTAATTCCAAAAGAGAACCCTAATGTATTAACTATCAACAGAAATCTTTTGTTAGGAGCCATTAAAAGAGCTTCCATCATGTCTAATAAATCGACCAATCAGGTAAGATTTAAGCTTTCTGCAAACATTCTTCACCTTCACGCAGAAGATACGGAGTATGCAAACAAAGCAGATATGCAGATTCCTTGCGATTACAACGGAGAAGACATCAACATCGGTTTCAGCTCTAAATTCTTAACGGAAATGTTAACGATTCTTGGTTCAGACGATATTACCATGAAAATGTCTCAGCCAAACAGACCGGGAATTATCGAACCTCTTGATGGTCTTGAAGAAAACGAAAGTATTTTAATGTTATCAATGCCGGTCATCGGATTGTAATTTTAACGTAAATAAAATAGGATAAGAGGTTTTGATTTTTTCAGAACCTCTTATTTTTTAGGAGCTATTTCCCGCTTTCCGCACTCGCTATTTACTTAGGATTTGGCTGCGGCAGCGAAGCTGCCGCAGCCAAATCCTAACAAAATGAGCTCAAACAAAGCTGCAATCGGGGCTAGAATTGCAGTCCGCCGTTTTGCAATGAACAAAGAGAAGAAGTAATCTCCGGAATACATCTACAAGTAGAAATCGAGGCTTAGTTTAAGAAACAGTAATGACAGATTTAAATTCCGCTTTCACTTGCTGAGTAGAACGCCTTAGCGAACAACAATATTCAGAATTTAACAATACTTTTCTTAGCTATCTTTTGCGTTAAAAATAAGGTTTTCAGATTGCTGCGGTGTTTCGCTTTTCGAAATGACAATGTCTTGTTAATCCGGCAGGAAAAAGAAAGCTGCTAAATAACTCTTAAAGTTTCTCTCACATTTCTCTGTTTCTTAAAAAAACACGATATTTGTAGCGCGAAAAATTCAAGTAAAATTTTCAAAATAAACAGGGTTTCTTTTAACCTTGAAAAATAATAATTTATCAGATGAAAATATCAAACAACTGGCTTAAAGATTATATCAAAACGGACCTGAAAACTGAAAGAATCGGTGAGTTCCTTACAGATATAGGACTTGAAGTTGAAGGGATAGAAAAATTTGAAAGCATAAAAGGAAGCCTGGAAGGAATTGTTGTAGGTAAGGTTTTAACCTGCGAGAAACATCCGAATGCAGACAAATTAAAAAAGACAACGGTAGACGTAGGAAACGGAAAGATTTTAAACATCGTTTGCGGAGCTCCCAATGTGGAAGCCGGACAAACCGTTCCTGTTGCAGTTGTAGGAACAAAAATCTATGATAAAACCGGAAACTTTTTCGAGATCAAAGAAGCAAAAATCCGGGGAGAAGTTTCTCAGGGTATGATCTGTGCAGAAGACGAATTGGGTCTTAGCGACGATCACGGCGGAATTATGATTTTGGATGAAGAAAAGTTTGAAGTCGGAAAAAATTTCGCAGATTATTTTGAAATAACAAACGATGAAGTTCTGGAAATCGGTTTAACGCCGAACAGAACCGATGCAATGTCTCATTACGGGGTTGCAAGAGATCTTCATGCTTATCTTTCCACAAACAAGCAGAAATCTGAGTTCGAAAAAGTATCTTCTGTTGCACTGAACAACGAAGGTTCTCACGATTTTACATTAGAAGTGGAAGACGCAGAATTATGTCCGAGATACATCGGAGCGGTAATCGAAAACGTAAAAGTGGCAGATTCTCCGGCTTGGCTGAAAGACAGACTGAAAGCCATCGGATTAAGCCCCATCAATAACGTTGTAGATATTACCAACTATATCCTTCACGGTTACGGACAGCCGCTTCACGCCTTTGATGCAGATAAAATTGCAGATAAAAAAGTAAAAGTAGGAACAGTAAAGGAAGGAACAAAATTCACAACTTTAGACGGTGTTGAAAGAACTTTAAACGGTTCCGAAATCATCATTAAAGACGGAAAAGATACGCCGATGTGCATTGCTGGAGTTTTCGGAGGTGCGAATTCAGGAGTTTCTGCTGAAACAACTACCATCTTTTTGGAAAGTGCTTATTTCAATCCGGTTGCGGTAAGAAAAGGGGCAAAATTCCATGGATTGAATACCGATGCTTCTTTCAGATTCGAAAGAGGAGTAGATCCTAATATTACAAGAACAGCAATTACGCATGCCATAAAATTAATTCAGGAACTTACTGAAGGAAAACTTGTGGGAGAATTGCTGGAACAGTATCCTAAGAAAATTGAAGATCAGTATGTCATCATCAGATTTTCAAAAATCGAGCAGATTTTAGGAACCAAAATTCACAGAGAAAAAGTAAAAGAAATTTTAAAAGCCCTTGAAATTCAGGTTTTAAATGAAATTCAGAATGGTTATGAAATTTCTGTACCTGCTTACAGAGCAGATGTTACCAGAGAAATTGACGTGATCGAGGAGATTTTAAGAATCTACGGGTACAATAAGATCGATGCTCCTCAGAAAATTTCGTTTACGCCGGTAAAACTGGCTGCACAGGATCAGGATGAGCTTGAAAATAACTGGGCAAGAACGTTACAGGGACTAGGTTTCAATGAAGTAATGAACAATTCATTGACTTCGCTGAAAGATGAAACAGATGCCGTAAAATTACTAAATCCTTTAAGCAGCGATTTGGCATTTATGAGAAAGTCTTTACTGGAAGGGCTTTTGCAGAATGCAATCTACAATATCAACAGAAAAAATCAGGATATTAAATTCTTCGAATTCGGAAAAATCTATCATAAGAGAGATCAATACGAGGAAAGAAAGCAATTGGCTATCCTTGTTTCCGGAAGAGACGTTGCGGAAAACTGGCTGCAGCCGAAATCTGCAACAAGTTTTTATAACCTGAAAGCTTATGTAAAAGTTTTACTGGAAAGATTAGGTGTTGATTGCAAAGAAGTAGCTTTATCTGATGAAAGATTTTCTGATGCTTTAGCATATGAAGCGGACGGAAAAGCTTTGGTAAGAATCGGGAAAGTAGCTCCTCAGATGCTGAAAGATTTCGATATTGAGCAGGAATGTTTCTACGCCGAAATTGAACTTGAATTTGCGCAGAAATTACGTTCTGAAAATCAATTGAAATTCAAAGATATTCCTAAATTCAATAAAATCAGAAGAGATCTTGCTTTATTGATTGATAAAAACGTGAATTACGAAGATCTTTATCAGACGGCAAAGAAAAATAAATCTCCGTACCTGAAAAATATTAATTTATTTGACGTTTACGAGGGGAAAAATCTTCCGGAAGGCAAGAAGTCTTATGCAATGAGTTTCGAACTTTTAAACGAGGAAAAAACTCTTGAAGAGAAAGAAATTACTGCGGTAATGGATTCCTTAATCAAATCTTTCCAGAAAGAATTCAATGCAGAATTAAGAGGGTAAAAAAAATTATCTTTCGAATACAATATAAACGGACATTTGTCCGTTTTTTTTATGGGCAAAAACCGAAATTGCCAATAGTTTAAAGATTGAATATTTTATTAAATTAACCTCAGTTCGGGATAAGAAAAAGTTTAAATAATTGATTTATAACGTTGTATTATTTTATCGCAAAGAAAAACAAAAGATTTTTTTTATTTATTGAAAGTTTGTCAGCTAAACAAAGACACTTCGTTTATTTAAAAAAGACAAAATGGTATTACTTTGATAAGTTTTACGCCTTTGTATATCTTAAAAAATGAATTCCTGATAATTGAATCTCTTTGTTTAACCTTGCGTTTAATACTTATCCCGAACTCAGGTTAAATTCCGATAAATCATATTCAATTACAATTTTATCTGAAGTGTTAAAGAATAATAAAATCTTCCGAAACCCGTTTAAATAATAATAATTCCGTAAATTTGGTTTAAATCAAAAAGTAAACAATGAAGAATCTTTTTTTAAGTATATGTACTGCTGCAGTTTTGGTTTCGTGTGGAACAATGTCCAGCTCTTCTGCTTCCAAAGTAGGAAAAGCGCAGCCTTCTCTTGCAGGTACAAAATGGGCTTTGGCTGATAATGTGAAAGGAAAAATTCCTACTCTGAATATCGAAGGAGAAAAGATCAGCGGTAATGCAGGATGCAACAATTACTTCGGGACAGCAAAAGTAGATCCGGCAATGGGTAATTTTTCTGCGGGAGCTTTAGGTTCTACAAGAATGGCTTGCGATAATATGAGCGTGGAGAAAAACTTTATGGATATGGTAGGAAAAGCCAATAAATATGTAGTAACCGGAAATGTTCTGGAATTGTATCAGGACAATCTTTTACTTTTAAAATTCAATAAAGCTGAATAAAATAAAAAGGAACTCAATCGAGTTCCTTTTTTATGTTTAAATTGTTATTAATCTTCCTCTTCTTCGTCGTACTTAGCCAACTCTTCATCACACCATTTAAACGCAGCTTCTACTACTTTTGTAGCCTCGTCTGCCATTGTTTCTTCGTCGTCACCTTCCAGATCATCCAGCCACTCAACTTCTTCTTCCTCAACGTTTAAGATAAATCTTGGATATTCTGTATGAACCACGAATAAATCTTCTGGAAATTCCGAATTATCTGCTAATAAAAACTTTGGTAATTTCATTTTTTTAATGTTTTAACTTTAAATCAAAGATAATAAAATTATTGGTATTTGTTCTTGTCAATCTTTATTTTTTGCAAAACTTTATACCTTGTTAACGTTGTTTTCTGAAGCGTATCTTTCGGTTTGAAAGTTAGCGTAATATTAGGATTGATGGTACTCATCAGTTCGGCAACCTGTATTTTATCAAGATCTTCCGTGGTTTCAAGATAGAATTTTAAAGGTATTTCATCAAGTTTTTCAGATTGCAGAAACTGCTTCATTTCCTTTCTGTTTTCAAGATAATTGCCTTTGGAAAGCCATGTAAATAACATTCCCGAAAGCAGACTTAAAAAGCCTAAAGCGTATGTTTTAACTTCAAAAACCATGAATAATTTCCTGAAATAAACCAGCCAGACCGGAAGACTGAAAGGAGCCATTAATCTGTAATCAATCGCATTCACAGAATAAAAATACTGAATAAAATACGAGCAGATAATCCCGAAAACACTTACAAAAATATAAAATGCCTCCGTTTCTGAGAGTTTATATTTAATAAACAAAAACATAATCAAAAGAATATTTACAAAGCCGATTCCGTAGATCGCGTAATTGATCATTCCGCCTCCCGGATCTGCAATGTGAATAAATGGGTTGAAAGTGGTACACAATCCCTGAAACAATTCAACAAGAAGTTTTGAAGTAGGATGCAGACCGATTTCCAGAAATTGACTGACATAGTTTTCGTTAAAGTAATCAATGAAAAGAAATTTGTACAAAACCACAAAAATTCCTCCGATGATTCCAGAAAGGATAAATATTCCCGAATATTTTCTTTTCCAAAAAATCAATCCGAAAAGCCCGGTTCCGCCCATAATGAAAAAAGCGCTGTATCTTATGTTATACAAAGCAATCAGGCTTAGTGAAAGATAAAAAACGGCTTTTCTCTTTTCTAATTTTCCATCAATAATTAATGTGGAAACATATAAAAATAAAATAACGAACGGCAAAATCAGCGGTTCGCTCATAGTGTAGGAGAAAATTGACAAAAAGCTGAATAAAGCACATAAAACAATGGATTCTCTAAAGAAAAATTTCTTCTTCCAGTTGAAAAAAAGAATGAAGAAAAATGCGGAAATTCCTACAATTTTACTTCCCCAGAATTCATCAAACCCGAAAAATGTAAAAAATTTTATCGCTAAAGGATATCCTAAAGGCGTCGTGGTATTATCGATGGTCGGGAAAACGTGCGCAAATCTCATATAACGGATGGAATCCGGATTTACACGTCCTTTTTCATTAAGCAGAAAACGCAAAATGGTCATCACTAAAGTAATGATGACCATTGATATCTGAATATTTTTTTCTTTAAATTTCATGGATTGTGAAATTAGTAAATTTTGCAAAGCCAGTCAATCTTAATCAGATTTAAAATTGAATTCCAAAAAACTCACAATTTACCGTTCACTATTCACTTTTTATTATTTAGAAAACATTTTCGCTACTTTTTCCGCTTTTTTGCTTTCGGAGTAATCATAGAAACCTTCGCCTGATTTTACGCCTAATTTCCCTGCCATTACCATGTTTACCAACAATGGATTTGGAGCATATTTAGGATTTTTGAAGCCGTCGTACATTACGTTTAAGATCGCTAAACAAACATCAAGACCAATAAAATCGGCAAGCTGAAGCGGTCCCATCGGATGCGCCATTCCCAGTTTCATTACCGTATCGATTTCCTCAACACCTGCAACGCCGTTGTAAAGTGTTTCGATAGATTCGTTAATCATCGGCATTAAAATTCTGTTGGCAACAAATCCCGGATAATCATTTACTTCTACAGGAACTTTTCCTAACGTTTTGCTCATTTCATAGATCGCATCGAACGTCTCTTTGGAAGTGGAGTAGCCTTTAATGATTTCAACCAGTTTCATGATCGGAACCGGATTCATAAAGTGCATTCCGATTACCTTATCGGCTCTTTTGGTAGCCGCCGCGATTTTAGTGATCGAAATTGAGGAAGTATTGGTTGCCAGAATACAGTTTTCAGGAGCAAACTCGTCCATCTGTCCGAAAATTTTAAGTTTTAATTCCTGGTTTTCAGTAGCTGCTTCCACAATAAGATCCGCAGAACCTACCGCATTCTGAAGTGCTGTAAATGTGGTAATGTTCCCTAAAGTTTCCGCTTTTTGTTCTTCGGTAAGGTTTCCCTTTGCAATTATTCTGTCGAGATTGGTGGTAATGGTTTTAAGACCTCTGTCTAAAGCTTCCTGAGATACATCTACAAGATTTACTTTAAAACCGCTTTGTGCAAAAGTGTGCGCAATACCATTTCCCATGGTTCCGGCTCCGATAACTACAATGTTTTTGATCATTTTTCCTTATTTAAGTTTTAATTATTTACTGTTGATTAAAGTTAAATTTCGTGCATTGGAAAGATCTGCTTTTTTTACCGTCGTTGTTTCATCAAAACTCACATTACCGTCTCTGTTAGGTCTTTTCATTTGGTTTTGATTATTGATGGCAGCTTTCAGTCCTTCCACAAATCTGGTTTTCTGGGTTCTGGAGAATGTATCTGTTCCGATATAAATGTTAAATTCACCTTCTCTTCCCAAACCGCTCTGTCTGTACACTTCGAAATTTTTTATTTTGTTTTTTTTCTGAAACTGATTAATAAAATCCATCACAGGTTTAGACGAAGGGGTACCGCAGCAAATGCTGTGATAGCCTACCTGCAGATAATTTTCGCTCTTCTGTGCAAAAAATACTGCGGAAGTGAATAACCCGATTATTAATACTATTTTTTTCATTTTTATTGGTTTTAAAATTAAGCTTAAATTTTTACTTATTAAAATAATCCCAGACTGTTTTTGAAATGTCTGAAATCATTCTACAGTTCACTTCAGCCGTTTCCGTTGAGTTACTGACAAATACAGCTATTGCATAATGCTTGCCATTCGGTAAAGTGATGATCGCAATTTCATTTTCAGCACCCGTTAAACCTGCATTATTCTTGCCGGAAGATCCCGTTTTTCTTGCGATAGGCGTATCTTTCGGAAGCTGTTCAATTAATTTATTTGTTCCTGTGGAAGTGGAGAGCATTACTTTCATCAGATAATCTGTTGATTTTTTTGATAATAATTTTCCGTCATAAAACTTTTTCAGCACATCAACCGCAGAATTCGTTGTACTATAATTTTCATACTGCGCATTCCAGTCTTTATGCATCGCTTCTTCATTGTATTTGATCTGAAAGTTTTTCACTCCTTTAGCATTCATAAATTTCTGAACAACCTGCGTTCCGCCTAATAATTTTAAAAGAATATCGCAGCCGTTATTGTCACTTTTAGCAACGGTGTATTCAATAATTTCACTTAAAGAAACAATACCGCCATGTGGATATTTTTCGCGAAGAGGCGACCACGTATTTTCATGCAGATTCGATTGGTTAAGGGTAACTTTTTGATCTAAAGAAAGTTTTCTTTTCTCTACATAATCTAAAACCGCAGCAGCAATATGAAACTTGAAAACACTCTGCATCGGAAGTTTTTTGTCTGCATTTTTATTGTACGTAAAACCATTTTCGAACCCCAGAACGGAAATTCCGACCGTTGCTTTTTTGTCTTTAATAATAGAGCTTATTTTTTGATCCAAAGAAGATTTCTGCGCAAAAACAAACGTCGAAATCAAAAGAAATAATAATGTGATTTTTTTCATAATATTTTTTTAATCATTTTTATTAACCCCAAAAGAAGCAAAAGAAATTCTGTAATCTTTAAATACTTTTTAGTTGATCAAAAGTCTGTAAAGGATAAAAATCTTTGGATTTTTTAAACTTATGTGTTCTTTTTTTTGCATTTAAATATTGAACTTAAATAACTGAAGTGTTAAAAATTTCCTTCTTTTGCGGTTAAAATAAAAGTTTAAATAGTTTTAAAAATAAATCCCTCTTAGAAACTAAAAGGGATTTGCAATTTATGATTTTTTCTTATCTCACTTCAAAATAATTCAGATTAACGCCATTATTTTCGAAATAAATTCTGATTTTATTTTCTCCTTTTTTAAGATGAATTCCTTTTGCAGTTAGCGTTTTCCAAATTTCATTTCCGCCTGTTGAAGCTAATGAAACTGAAGCTAGTTGTTTTTCGGAAGCATCCTCAATCCGTATTTTTGCGTCGTTTTCACTGGCATATTTTATCTCAAAAGTATATGTTTTATCAACTTTAGAACCTATTGTATACTGAAGCCATTCTCCGGTTTCTGTCTTTCCGACGTAATATTCATTGTCTTTTGTTCTGTAAATATCAACACCGTCATTTCTCAGTTGATTTCCTGAATTCCATTCCGATCTTTTTGCGGGATCACTTACCCAAAGATTAATGAAATCATTGTCTTTGTAAGCAGAACCCATTCTTCCCAAATCATAATCGGTTGCGAATATTTTTCCTGGAGCCTGTAGATTCTTGAAAGGCTTTGTGGAATCGTCTTTTGTCTGCCTGAACATTGCATCAATCACATCATTTTTAATTTCAACATTGCTGAACTTATAGTTGTTAGCAATCTGCATCAAAGCTTTCTTGGCGAAATCTTTAGATGGTTTTTCGCCTCCGTTCTTCCAGTAATCCAATAATTTCTGGTATTCCGGAGTAGTTTTTACGTTGGTAATTCCTGCAATATTGTCAATTTTTTTCATCGGCCAGAATGCGTAACCAATGTTGTGTTTATCTAAAAGCCGGATCAGTTCTGTAAACCATACATTCGAATTTTCTCCTGTTTCGCCCAGCCAGATCGGGATTTTGTGTTTTTCT
Source organism: Chryseobacterium sp. MMO-72 (assembly GCF_037146035.1). Taxonomy (NCBI): domain Bacteria; kingdom Pseudomonadati; phylum Bacteroidota; class Flavobacteriia; order Flavobacteriales; family Weeksellaceae; genus Chryseobacterium; species Chryseobacterium sp. MMO-72. The sequence goes on along the minus strand of NZ_JBBCWG010000022.1, from coordinate 14,909 downwards.
CTTAAATCCAAAGCAAATTTCAGTGTCGCGTCATCATTGTTATTCCAGTATTTATGAAAACTGAAGACCATATTATCGTCCCAAAGCGGCGTTAAACCGTTGTAATTATTTCCCCATCCGTTTCCTTCAATAATGATGATGTGTTTTTTATCAACAGTACGGATCGCTTCCGTGATTTCTTTCTGAAGCTTCCAAAGCGGAGCATTCGACATTTCATCCGTTCCGTTTATATTTTTTCCTGTAAAATTGATATTCGGTTCGTTAATTAAGTCGTAACCACCGATCCATGGGGAATTTTTGTATCTTTCGGCTAGTTTCTTCCATAGTGCAATTGTTTTTTTCTGATTTTCTTCACTTTCCCAAAGAGAAGGTTTCGATTTGTCGTTATCAGAAATATTCACATCATTTCCCTGTCCGCCCGGTGCTGCGTGAAGATCGAGAATCAGGTACATTTTATTATCAGCACACCATTTCAGAAGATCATCAGTCATTTTAAAACCTTCTTCAAGCCATGTATTTTCTCCTTTTTTAGATTCTTTTTCAATCGGTAGAGTGTACAGGTTATAATGCATTGGAAGTCTGATCGAATTAAATCCTGCTTTTTTCAGAAAATCAATGTCCTGTCGGGTAATTCCGTTTTTCAGATAAGCCTTGTAAAACTCGTTCATACCGTCTTCACCAATCAGTTCAGCAATTTTCTCCTTGATTTTGTACTGAGGACCTGCAAAATCAGCCGTTTTCAGCATATATCCTTCCTGAAGCATCCAGCCTCCCAAACCGAGACCTCGCAACTGAATATTTTCACCTTTATCATTAATAATTTTCTCACCTTGTGTTTTTAAAAGCTGCGATGTCCCAAATTGAGACAATAAAAAAGCGGATAATAGAATGGCTCTTTTCATAGTGATTTTAATTATTGAATTGTTAAGGGGTTGTTTTACAGAAATTATTGATTAAGAATTAACAAATATATTTAAATATTATTGAAAAGTAATTAAATTGATTTAAAATTTAAATATAAAAGAGATTCGACATTTGAAACTTTCGGTAAAAGTCAATTTGAAATAATTCATAAAAAAAAACGGACTTTAGCCCGTTTCTATCAATAAATTATCGTGTTATTCGTGATAATATTTGTGCGGTTTGTGTTAAAAAAATTAAGAAATCAATTTCATAATTTCCAAAGCCACTTTCAGAGCTTCTGTTCCGTCTTCAAGCGAAACCTCTACATGCTTATCTTCGGTAATAGAATCTGCAAAAGCATTCAGTTCATCTAAAATCGCATTGTTCGGCTGAATATTCGGATATTCAAATAAAATCTGATTTTTCTCTCCCTCTGCATTTTCAATAATCATGTCGAATGGAGTAGGGTGTTCAGGAGCGTCTTTCATGCGGATCACTTCCGCTTTTTTCTCAAGGAAATCAACGGAAATATAAGCGTCTTTCTGGAAGAAACGGCTCTTTCTCATCGCTTTCATCGAAATTCTGGAAGTCGTTAAATTCGCAACACAGCCATTTTCAAATTCAATCCTCGCATTCGCAATATCAGGCGTTTTGCTTACCACACAAACGCCGCTTGCATGAATATTTTTAACCTTAGATTTAGCAATGCTTAATAAAATATCCAGATCATGAATCATCAGATCCAGAACCACCGAAACATCTGTTCCTCTGGGATTAAATTCTGCTAATCTGTGAATTTCAATAAACATCGGATTATTGATGTATTCTTTCGTTGCAATAAATGCCGGATTATATCTTTCAACATGACCAACCTGAGCTTTAATGCCCTTTTCCTTACATTTCTGGAGAATTTCTTCTGCCTGTTCCAATGTTTGGGTAACCGGTTTTTCAATGAAAAAATGCAGACCTTTTTCAATCGCTTTTAGCGCATAATCGTAATGATAAATGGTGGGCGTTACAATATCCAGCATATCGATCTGCTCCAGCAATTCCTCAAAATTCTCAAAATATTTATATCCGAATTCCGCTTCCAGTTTTTTTCCGTTTTCTGCGTCTTTGTCGTGGAAACCGATGAATTCGTATTTATCTGACTGATTTAAAAGTCGTAAATGTATTTTTCCTAAATGTCCGGCTCCTACCAAACCTGCTTTCAACATAGCTGTATTAAATTTCTGTAAATATAACAATTTGTTGTTGGTTGTACATTGACGGTTATCAGAAAATTAAAAACTGCGTGCAACAGTTTTTAACCCCCGACAAAATTTCATATTTTTGTGCGAACTGTTACCTGCAACCTAATAACTACGATCTGTAATGACGCAAGATTCATTTGTACATAAAGGAAAAAGAAAGATTTTAGTGGAATATCTCCGAAACAGAATCGGGATTTCGGATGAAAACGTACTTTCAGCAATGAATGAAGTTCCGAGACACCTTTTTATTGAAAGTATTTTCGAAGATTTTGCCTACGAAGACCGTGCTTTTCCTATTCTTGCACATCAGACGATTTCGCATCCTTCAACTGTTGCAGAACAGTCTGAACTTCTTCAGGTAAAAGAAGGGGAAAAAGTGTTGGAAATAGGAACCGGTTGTGGTTATCAGACAGCCGTTTTAATGGCAATGAAAGCCCATGTTTATACGGTTGAGCGACAAAAAGATCTTTTCGATTTTTCCAAAAAGAAACTCCGTGAAATGAATTTATATCCGAAATTTCAGAGTTTCGGGGATGGTTTTGCCGGACTTCCTACCTTTGCTCCGTTTGATAAAATTATCGTGACCTGCGGAGCTTCAGTTTTACCAACCGAACTTCTGAAACAACTTAAAGTCGGTGGAAAAATGGTTATTCCTCTCGGTCCGACCGATGAGCAGGTTTTATACAGATTTACAAAAATCTCACAGACTGAATTTGAAAAAGAGGAATTCGGGGCTTACAAATTTGTTCCGATGCTGGGAAATACAAATCAATAGTTAATAATCCGAGTTACTGTTTTTATCGTTGCCGGAAATCGGAGATGGAGCGTATTTTCAATTTAAGTTTTCAGCATATTCAGGAATGTGCAGCGGAAAAACGATCATTATCCAAAAATTCTAAAATAATTTGGTCGTTGAAAAAAATGAGTCTGAAAGAATAGTTTGAGAATCAGACAGATAATGTTTTTTACTTCTCAAATCGGCTAAATCAGGACAAAAAAAGTAATAATTTTTTTAAAAAGTACTGAAATAACAATTAAAAAATATATTTTAGCCGAAATTTTAAAATAGCACATGAAAACAAAAATTATGCTTCTGTCTATTGCATTACTTGCAATATCATGCTCTAACGATTCAAACACTGTAGATCCTGTAGATTCAACCCCCATTCTTCTTACCAAATTGATGAATAATGGGGAAACCTATGTTTATACCTACAATGGTTCAAAAATAGTACAGGAAAAAGGTTTAGTTGACGGAGATATCAGTAACTTTACTTATACGGGTGATTTGATTACAAAAATCGTTAGTACCTCTTCTAATGGAGCACCAACTTCTACAGAGACCTTCACTTATGACAGTTCTAATCGTTTAATAAAAGCGGAGGATATTTCGGGTTCGAACAGTACAGTTACAACGTTTAATTATTTATCTGCCGATCATGTTACCATAATAGAAAAACACACAAGTGGAAATTATGTAAAAACATATACCAGAGACGCGTATTTAAATACTGATGGATCTGTAAAAAGCTATACCCAAACCATACAGGCGACTCAAAATGGAACTATTGTTGAAACTGGAACCGGTAATCTGCAGCCTATTGTTTATGATAATAAAAACAATCCTTTCAAAAATGTTACAGGTTTAAAGAATATACAGGTTTATAATCAGGTAGATCAAGCATCTGAACATAATGTACTGTCTTACAAATTAGTGAATAGTACTACAGGGAGTGGGTCAAGTGGTATAAGTTCTGATATATTCACGCAAACTTATCAGTACAACTCTAATAATTTTCCTACACAGAGTGTCTTAAAAAGTTATGACAATAATAATACATTAACGGAAACTCATACGACTACTTACGAGTACAATCACAATTAATTAACCGGACAATGAAAATAAGAAAAGAGACTGTTTTAAAAGGCAGTCTCTTTTTTTGTAAGCATACTTTATTACTGACTTATCAATACAGTTGTAGTCCTAAGTCTTATTCTTAACCTTTAAATCTTCCATTTAAAATAATCTGTTATTAAAATTAATTAAAAACAAAAATTACATGACGTTTCGGAACGAAAATTGAATATGCATTTCTGTATAATTAACTAAAATCTTAATATGATGAATGCAAAAAGATTTAAAATATTACAAGATTTCAGTAATATTCAGAACGGTTTTAAGATTAATTTCCGAAACAGAGCGGAAGATAATCCGGATAAAAAAGAATCCGGAAATGATCTTCAGGTAAACGCTTTCAAAGCTAAAAAGTCTGAACCGAAAAGAAAAGTCAGAAGATCAGCATTGGAGATTTGGGAAGAAATGGAAGAGTTGATATCTGAATCTTAGAAGAATAAATTAAAGTATAATCATTTTAATATTAAAGTTGAAAAACCTTACTTGTGAAAGTGAGGTTTTTTACTTGATGAAACCATTTAACCATCACAAAATATGAAAGTATTCATTAACAAAAGAATTCCTGAAGCTGGAATGCAGCTTCTTAAAGAAGCAAATCTTGAAATATTCATTCCTGAACAAGAAAATCTCTCCTATGAAGAATGGCTGAATTACTGCAGAAGCCATGATGCCATTTTAAGCGTGGGAGGAGAGTTTAAATTCGATAAAGACTTTTTCAACGAATGTCCGAATATAAAGGCGATTGCCTTGTTCTCAGTAGGTTTTGACCATGTTGATATTCAGGAAGCCGATGCAAGAAAAATTCCGGTCGGAAATACACCCGCTGTGTTAAGCAAAGCTACTTCAGATGTTGCTTTTTTACTCATGCAGTCGGTTGCACGAAGAGCAAGCTATAATTTTGAAAAAGTAAAATCCGGGAACTGGGGAGATTTTGATCCTTTGCACGCTTTGGGTCAGGAATTGTATGGAAAAACGCTCGGTATTTTCGGTCTGGGAAGAATTGGGTACGAAATGGCAAAAAAATCCAGAGCTGCTTTCGGAATGCAGATTATTTATCACAACCGCCATCACAATGAAGAAGCAGAAAAGAATTTGGGAGCAAAATATGTTTCTTTTGATGAGCTTATTGAACAATCTGATGTTCTGAGTATTCATGCCAATTTCAAACCAGAGCAGAAAGAGCTTTTTAATGCTTCTGTCTTTGATCGTATGAAGAAGAATACAATCTTCATTAATACGGCAAGAGGAGGTTTCCATCATCAGAAAGATCTTTACGCCGCACTTTCTGAGCATAAAATCTGGGGAGCCGGACTGGATGTTACCAATCCGGAACCAATTTTTAAAGATGATCCTATTTTAGAGCTTTCTAACGTTTGTGTACTTCCTCACATTGGCTCAGCAACGGAAGAAGCCAGAAACGGAATGGCAAAAGTGGCTGCTGAAAATATTATTGCCTTTTCAAAAGGTGAAAAAATGCCTGCCTGTGTAAATCCTGAAATATACGCTTAATATCTTGGAACTATTTTTGTTTGATTACAGACGACACCAAAAAATAAGAATATGATACCCGAAAACAGCGAACAGGAACAGGAAAGAAGACTGGAACAAAGAGAATATAAATCCAGTGAAGATATTTTTAATCAGGAAGAGCATATTTCCTTAGACGGAAACGGAAAACCGATTTTTAATGAAGAAAATGATGACGATAAATTAGATAAAGGACTGGATATTCCCGGAGTGGAAGATGACGATGAAATGGAAGAGATCGGCAGTGAAGACGAAGAAAACAATTACTGGAGTCTAAGCGATAACGACGATGACCATGAGGAAGAAAATGATGATGTTTTAACCTAATATGAACTTAATTTCAAATAATTATAAACCTTGCTTTTCCGGCAAGGTTTTTTTTATTTACATTTATTTTGTAAATTGTTGTATTCTAACCTTATGAGTAATTTCGTTATGAATACCATGTAAATAAATGTTTACGATTGATAATTGTATTACTAAAAGTGGTAAATTTATCAATAAATAGTGATTAAAAGAAAACTTGATTATGATAAAACCTTTACAATTTATCCTCGTATGGATAAGCATTTTCGGGCTTGCCCAAACCCCCGGAAATGTTATCATAAAAGATGCAGTAGGCAATCAGAGCTTTAATGTTACCTGTACCAATGGTCTTAATGCAAACGGTTGTATTGATCTCCATCTGGAATATCCTGTCATTAAACAGACTTCAAATTATGAAGTAGTTTCTCAGGCTTTTGCTCCTCCCATTGCATTGAATCAGGGAACTCCGCTCAATGCCAACTACGATGACGTTTTTCCTACCAAGCTGGATCTTCCTTTTCAGTTTTGTTTTTATAATCAGAATTTTAATGCATTAGTAGTCGGTTCAAACGGGATGGTCACTTTTGATCTGAGCCAGTTGGGAAACATCAACTATCCCAATGTCCAATGGCAGAACCCCAATGTAAGTCTTCCTAAAAACTCCATATTCGGGGTATACAACGATATGGTTTTCTCTGCAAATGATCCTTCCGAAATTTATTATTCCATCATCGGAACAGCTCCTTACAGAAAATTTGTTGTCAGCTTTTTCGAAGGAAGAATTGCAGGATGTACAGACAGAGCTTCATCTCAGATTGTACTGCATGAAACTACCAATGTGATTGAAGTTTTCGTAGATAAAAAGCCGACACCCTGCCCGACAAGAAAATTTGAAAATGCTTTAATAGGCGTTATCAACGGCGACGGAACACTCGGCGTTTCTCCTCCTAACAGAAATACAGGAGTATGGCAGGCTTTGCAGGAAGGATATAGATTTAATCCTTTGGGGAACGCAATACAGCCGGATGTAACATGGACAGATTCTGCCGGACAGACTGTTGCTACAGGAATTCAGGCTACAATTTGCCCTACCCAGAATGAAGTGTATACGGCAACTGCAGTTTTTAATACCTGCGGAACCAGTACCCTTACTTTAACGGATGATTTTCCTTTAACATTTGATCCTACTTATCCCGCTGCGAAAAATTTCACACAGGATTACTGCGGAAACAATCCTGTAAACCTTACTTTAAGCAGTTTTCAGGGAAATGTAACCACACAGAACCCTGCGAATTTTGTATTCAGCTTTCATACAACTTTGCAGAACGCACAAAATAACGTCAGTCCTTTACCGAACAACTTTACATTAACAGCCAATACGGTTTTATATGTGAGAATTCAGAATCCGAATGTTCCCAACTGTTACAGAGTGGCTGTTTTAACTCTAAATTTTAAGACCAAAAGTTTGCTCAAAAATACGGTTCAGATTTGCGATACCAATAATGACGGGGTAGAATCCAACTATAACTTAGCATTCCTGGATCCTGAGCTTTTTCCGCCGGGCACTACGGGAATTTCTTATTTCGCCACGCAGGCAAATGCTCAGAACAATACCAATGCGATCAGCACAATTAATGTTACAGTAGGTACAACGGTCTGGGTAAGACTGCAGGAAGGAAACTGTACCTTCGTTTTAGGTCCTGTAACTTTCCAGTTTAAACCGGGAGTTAATCTCAATTCTCCGATTAACTATAACTATTCAACCTGTGATATCAACAATGATGATGCAGAGCCTTTTGATTTTCCTTTAACTTTCGGACCGCTCATTACTTCACAGCCGGGAGCTGTATTTACGGCATATGCAACCTATAACGAAGCTCTTACAGGTTCAGGAGGCGTTTTAAGTACAGTGCATGACGGAGCTTATACCATTTTTATAAGAGTTCAGATCCCGAACGGATGCGTTGCAGTGGCAACTGTAAATCTCAATATTACATTTACTAAAGTTGTGGTTATTCCTAAAACAGAATACATCTGCTTTAACGGAACAGATGACATCAGTGTTAATTTAAATACCCTTTCAAACGGAATGCTGATCTCTCCGGCAACAGTTCCCGTAGTGAAATTTTTTGCAGATTATGCGGATGCGAGTTTCGGAATAAATCCTATAAGCCCGAATCAGGTCATTACCACCAACGGAAATTTCGTTACACAGATTTATTATGTACGTTTCGAACTTTCTGAGACCTGCTACACAATAAGACCACTTACGATCAATCTGGTTCATCCTGTTGCAGAACAGTCCAGTTTTACGGTTTGTGATTTTAATAATGATAATACAGAAAACGTACAGTTATCACAGTTTTCATCCGCCATTATCGGAAGCCAGAATGCTACGGTAACCTTCTATCTTACTGCTGCAGACGCAGCAAGTGGAAATAATCCGGTGAATAATGTAACCTTTACCGGAACACAGCAGTACTTTGTAAAGATCAATTCTTATAACTGTGAGCAGATTTATCCGTTTACCGTAGGATTAACTTCTACACCGGCAGTAAATCCTCAGGTAACGGTTAACCTGACGAATATTTGTGATAATAATAATGACAATACGGAGATTTATAATCTTACACAGGCGCAAAGCCAGATTACAACAAGCTCGAATGTAAACTTTACGTATTATCTGAATTATGATCCGGTTACCCACATTTTCACCAACGAGATTACAAATCCCACTCAGTTTGTTGTTACCGGAGGAAGTGCAACCGTTTATGTAAAGGTGAAGTTTAATAACAATGATTGCTTTTCAGCGGTTAAACTTACCATTCTGATGACATTCTTACCCCCTGTAGTTCTGAACAATGCGGTATTGAACAAATGCGATGAAGATTTTAATTTAAGTGAAACCTTTCAGTTGAGTGATGCCACTTCTCAGATGTTTATTCCTGCTCAAAACACCTATCCTTTATCAAATATCACCGTTACTTATTACAATACACAGGCAGAAGCCAATGCCGGAAACCCTGCCAGTCAGATCGGAAATACCGTTACCACCAATATTTCTACCGTTCAGGTGTGGGCAAGATTTCAGGTGAATACCACAGGATGTTACTCTGTAGCATCAATTGAGCTGAATACCTATTTCCCTCCGAAAGCCATCAATTCTACCATTTCGGTTTGTGATGAAAATCTCGACGGAAGCTATGAAGTAAACCTTTTGAATTTTACCAATTTAATGGTTGACGCACCGAATCCTGCGAATACATTTACCTTCTATCTTACCCTGCAGGATGCGCAGAATGGAACCAATCCTATTGCCAATCCATCGAACTTTACCGCCAATCCTTTCCCTGCGCAGATGTGGGTGAATGTGCAGAATATTCCGGGATGTAATGATATTGCATCTATAACCTTCACTTACGGAAATAAAGTAACCCTGCTGAACAACGGACCTTTCCCGTTAGCAACCTGTGATATCGGAAATGACGGATCAGAGACCGTTAATCTAACCCAGTTCCAGACACAGATTTACAATGGAGCTAACGTTACGTTTACCTATTACTCGTCTTTAGCAGATCTTAATGCGGGAACCAATGCGATTGCAAATCCTTCAGCGTATCTGTATAATCAGGTTTCAGGTTCCAGTATCATTTATGTAAAAGTAAGTGTTCCCGGATCGTGTTCCAATCTGGTACAGATTCAGCTTTCATTGAAAAAAACTCCGATTTTCGATATTCCGACATTGTATTTCTGTCCGGAAGGCTCACTGAGCAGTTATTCTGTAAATATTACCAATTACACGATTGTAAGCTATCAATGGACTAATCCTGCAGGACAGACCATCTCTACAACGAATACGATTACAGGAATTAACACAGTAGGAACTTACTCATTAACCGTGACGGCGGATAACGGATGTTCTTACACCAAGACTTTCGAAATCAAACATTATGAAGTCCCTGTTATTACAAGCATTCAGTTCAGCGGTAATAATGTGATTATTTATGCTACGGGTTCAAAATCAATACTGTATTCTATCGATGGAATCAACTGGCAGGCAAGCAACAGCTTCAATAATTTACCTACAGGAATTACCACCTTCTATGTGAGATTTGCCGACAGCGACTGTATTGTAAAAAAAGACGGTCTGGTACTGGATATTACAAACACCATTACACCAAACGGTGACGGACTTAATGACCATTGGGTGATTAAAGATCTTCAGGTATTCGGAACAAGAATGTCTAACCTCAAAATCTTCGACCGTTATCAGATGCTGATTTTTGAACAGAATTCAAACACCCAGTTCTATTGGGACGGGATGATAAAAGGAAGGGTACTTCCTACTGCAAGTTACTGGTATGTGATTACCATACCGGATGGAAGAACAATAACCGGCTGGGTTTTGGTTAAAAATCATAATTAAATCTAAAAGCTTATTTCTATAAAGCCTCATTGAAATTTTCAGTGAGGTTTTTTATTTTTGAAAAGATTTAATCACCGTATTATCCGAAGAGTGGAAATTCCCCTCCTTTGGAGGGGTGGCAAAAATGTATAAAATTTTTGACGGGGTGGTTTAATTAAAAAACACAAACAGTAAAAGCAACAATTGATGAAAGAAATCCTTACAGCAATTAACGGAATTTCTGTTCGCAGGAATTTTGTAGAAAATCTTCCCTATAATCCCAAATTAAAACCTCTTTTGAACGGAAAACGGAAAGCCGGAATTTTGAGTGAAGTCATTTTCTGGAAACAGGTTCGCGCGAAAACATTCCATAACATTGATTTTGACAGACAGAGAATTATCGGAAATTTCATCGTTGATTTTTACGTGAAAACGCTGGGGCTAGTTATAGAAATTGACGGCTGGAGCCACAATGGAAAAGAAGTTGATGATGAGGTAAGGCAGAAATATCTGGAATCTCTAGGTCTGAAAATATTCAGGATAACAGATTTTGATGTACGACATAATTTGTCTGTTGTGATGAAAGATTTAGAACATTTCATCATTGAACATTATAAATACAAGTAAAATATCTATCACAATATTCCCCTCCTTTGGAGGGGTGGATTCGACCAGAGGGAGAAGACGGGGTGGTAAAATCATAGACAAAAACATCACTCGGTGATTATTAAAACCACCCCGTCAAAAATTCTTCCGAATTTTCGACACCCCTCCAGAGGAGGGGAATTTTTCATCCTGTTTCAAATTTCCTCACATTAGTTGCAGGGATTTTCTAATTTGAATATCTTTAAAACCACAAAAATAAATCTGCTAAACTAACAACGATCAACAAATACATGACATTCCAACAACAGATACAACAGGGCATACCCAACCAGCTGCCACAGCCGAAACCTTACGAAACCAACATCAATCATGCGCCGAAACGCAAAGAGATTTTAGGGGAGGAAGAAAAAAAACTAGCACTGAAGAATGCGTTACGTTACTTCGAACCCCGGTTTCATGCAGAATTATTGCCGGAATTCAGGGAAGAGCTCGAGAAATACGGAAGAATTTATATGTACCGTTTCCGTCCGGATTATGAGATGAAGGCAAGACCGATTTCTGAATATCCCGGAAAATCGGAGCAGGCAAAAGCCATCATGCTGATGATTCAGAACAATCTGGATTATGCCGTAGCGCAGCATCCTCATGAACTGATTACGTATGGTGGAAACGGGGGAGTATTTTCCAACTGGGCACAATATCTTTTAACAATGAAATACCTGTCTGAAATGACGGATGAACAGACCTTGGTCATGTATTCCGGGCATCCGATGGGATTGTTTCCTTCCCATAAAGATGCGCCGAGAGTAGTGGTAACCAACGGAATGATGATCCCGAATTACTCAAAACCGGACGATTGGGAAAAATTCAATGCTTTGGGCGTTACACAGTACGGACAAATGACGGCGGGAAGCTATATGTACATCGGTCCGCAGGGAATTGTTCACGGAACAACCATTACGGTACTGAACGCGTTCAGAAAAATCAATAAAGATCCGAAAGGCGGACTGTTCGTGACTTCAGGATTAGGCGGAATGTCCGGAGCGCAGCCAAAAGCAGGAAATATTGCAGGCTGTGTTACCGTTTGTGCGGAAGTTAATCCGAAGATTACCAAAATCCGTCACGACCAGAAGTGGGTAAACGAAATCCATGAAAATCTTGACGAGCTTGTTGCAAGAGTTCGACAGGCGCAGGAAAATAAAGAATCTGTTTCTCTGGCATACTTGGGAAATATTGTTGAGGTCTGGGAAAAATTCGATCAGGAGAATTTAAGAATCGACATCGGTTCAGATCAGACTTCGCTTCACAATCCTTGGGCGGGAGGATATTATCCTGCAGGACAGAGCTTTGAAGAATCCAATAAAATGATGGCGGAAGATCCGGAACTTTTTAAAGATAAAGTTCAGGAAAGCTTAAGAAGACATGCAGAAGCCATCAACAAACATACGGCGAAAGGAACCTATTTCTTCGATTACGGAAATGCCTTCTTACTGGAATCTTCCAGAGCCGGAGCCGATGTAATGGCGGAAAATCCTACGTTGGGAAGAGAATTTAAATTCCCTTCTTATGTACAGGATATTATGGGACCGATGTGTTTCGATTACGGTTTCGGGCCGTTCCGTTGGGTTTGTACGAGCGGAAAACCGGAAGATTTACAGAAAACAGATGATATTGCGTGTGCGGTTTTAGAAGAAATTCAGCAGAATTCCCCTGAAGAAATCCAGCAGCAGATGAAAGACAATATTCAGTGGATCAAAGGAGCTCAGGAAAATAATCTGGTGGTCGGCTCACAGGCGAGAATTTTATATGCCGATGCAGAAGGAAGAATGAAAATTGCAGAAGCCTTCAATAAAGCCATCAAAAACGGAGAAATCGGACCCGTAGTTTTAGGAAGAGATCATCATGATGTTTCCGGAACAGATTCGCCGTACAGAGAAACTTCCAATATTTATGACGGTTCCAGATTTACGGCAGATATGGCGATCCATAATGTGATTGGCGACAGTTTCCGTGGGGCAACCTGGGTTTCAATCCACAACGGAGGCGGAGTAGGATGGGGAGAAGTCATCAACGGCGGTTTTGGAATGCTGCTGGACGGAAGCGATGATGCCGACAGAAGATTAAAATCCATGCTGTTCTGGGACGTAAACAACGGAATCTCAAGAAGAAGCTGGGCAAGAAATGAAGGCGCTGTTTTCGCCATCAAAAGAGCTATGGAAATAGAGCCGAATCTGAAAGTAACACTTCCGAATTTTGTGGATGAAAATCTTTTTTAATTTAGAAATGAAATCAACTTTGTCAAAGTTCTTAAACTTTGACAAAGTTTTACTAATTTTTTGATATAAGGAATATTCTGTTGTGTTTCGATCAATATTTTTCAGAAATAATGATCCCAATTGTAGAGCCTCCTAATTCGCAATATAATAGAAAAATCCGTCGCTGATATTTCTTGAACTCATGATCTCAAACAAGTGATTATTGTTTTCCAACATTCCGGATTTGGAGAAATAATAACCGTAAGAATTGTCTGAAAATCCGTCTAAAAGGAAAAATATTCCCAAATCTGTCTTTACCGCAGAGTAGATATTTACCTTCTTCATTTGCTCAAGAATCTGTTGCTGCAAAGAGCTGAAACGGTAATTCTTCTCAGTTTTTATTTTTGCTGAGATGGGGAAGGGCGATTTTTGCGGAATCACATAAGACCAGTATCCATTGTTTTCTTTAAAAATATCATCTACCCTTTGCAAAGAACTCTGGTTTAGATAGATTAAATTCCTGCTTTTTCCCACAAGAGCAGCCAGTGTTTTGAATTCCGGAAGATGATCCTTCAGAAACTGAATATGCCTGTCCTCGTCAATCATGCCTTGTTTTAAAAACTGATTCGGTTTTTCTGCCGCTTCCTTTTCCGTCAGTTCATACCGCTGAGAAAAACCACCCCAGAAAAAATTGGAGATTTCACTTGATGTACGTACCGAATCGAGCGCGTAGATTTTCTCATGCTGTACAGGTCGGATATCCCATTTCGAAAAAGGCTTTGAAAACTTCAGATATTCTTCCAGAGGAACTTTTTTCTCAATCGTTAAACTGTCTAAATAATTAAACAGTTCCACATCATATTTTTCGGTTTTATTCAAATAATCCTGACTGAAAACAGATGCCGATAAAGCGAAAAACAAAAGAATGACAATTTTTTGCATAGAATAAGAAAGTAATTTCGTAGTTATTGTATTGAATTACGAGAACAAATGTAATGAAAAGTTGAGAAGGGTAATGGATGAAAGGTCTTTTTAAATTTTTTATTTAATACAATACTTTCATTATTACATTTCAAAACTATTCCTGTCATTCAGAATGAAATTTTGCGAAGCATTATGCAATGAAGAATCTATTAAAATGCAGTTGCTTTAGATTTTTCGGCTCCATTTCATTGCGCTCAAAATGACAGCTTTGCAGGTTGAAAAGTTTTTAAACACTTAAGTCACATAAGATTTTAAAATAATTCTAAGCTTTATATAAGAACACATTAGTCTATGAAAATCTTCGATTTTCTTCTTATGTGAACTTCTAATTATTTTATTAAACTAAACTTATGTGACTTAAGTGTTATATTTAAAAATCCTGCCATTCAGAATGAAATTATGCGCAGCATTATGGAATGAAGAATCTTTTAAAATGCAGTTATTTGAGATTTTTCGACTCCACTTCGTTTCGCTCAAAATGGCAGTGTTGCAGATTAAATGAAAGAGCTTTTAAACACATCAGTCACATAAGATTTTATAATAATTTCTAAGCTTTAGATCAGAACACATTAGTCTATGAAAATCTTTGATTTTCTTCTTATGTGTTCTTTTAAATATTTCATTAAACTAAACTTATGTGACTTATGTGTTATATTTTAAAGCAGTAAAATCCCTCTGTCATTCAGAATGAAATTTTGCGAAGCATTATGCAGTGAAGAATCTTTTAATATAAGATTTTCGACTCCACTTCGTTT
>NZ_JBBCWG010000021.1:0-46300 GCF_037146035.1 Chryseobacterium sp. MMO-72 | reverse complement strand
TGTATTGCTGGTAAGTTGCTCCTCAGCATTGCTCACTTCCTCTTCCAATCAACTGCAAAATATTACGAATTATTTATGACAAAAACACCAACTATTTTTGACCACATTACCGATTTTTTATATACTTTATCTTTATGTGATTTCGTATGTTGCGGATAAAAAAATAACAAGCGTTATTAAAAGGATAGCGCTTGTTATTTTTAATTTAATTTTATCAAATTTAGTCCAGATGCATATTGTCGATTAATCGTACTCCATCCACAACAACTACAATAAACGCACGGAATTTTCTGTCTTTGTAAAAGAAATCAGTTTCCTTAAGTGTTTTTTCATCAGCAATCAGAAAATATTCTAACTGCATTCCTCTTTGCTGATCGAAAATATCCTGTACTCTGTTTTTAATTTCGGGAACTGTTATTACTCTGAACCAGTCATTTACTTTTTTTAGGGTCTCGTAAATAACAGCAGAGGCTTCTCTTCGGTCTTCATGAAGTCTTTGGTTTCGGGAACTTAAGGCAAGTCCGTTTTCAGCTCGGTAAATCGGAACTCCTTTAATGTTGATTAAAAGTTTTTTCTTTTCAACCATTTTTTTGATAATTGCCAGCTGTTGGAAGTCTTTTTCCCCAAAATAAGCATTATCAGGTTTTACCTGTCTGAAAAGTTCTTCTACAACAGTACCAACACCGTCAAAATGTCCAGGTCGCGATTTTCCTTCCATTTCATTTTCCAGCCCGTCAAAATCATAATGTCTGCTTTCCGTTTTTTCAGGATAAATATCTGTAACTTCAGGAATGTAAACAGCATCTACCAATCCGGACTTTTCCAGAATGGAAATATCTCTGTTGATGTCTCTCGGATACTTTTCAAGATCCTCAGGATTATTAAATTGAGTAGGATTAACAAAAATTGATGATACCACAAGATCATTTTCTTCTCTTGCTGTTTTATATAGTGATAAATGTCCGTTATGAAGGGCTCCCATGGTAGGTGCAAAACCTATCTTTTTGCCCATTTCTTTCTGTCTTTCAATGAAATCCTGAAGAACTTTTTTACTTTTTAGAACTTCCATAGTTTATTTTAATAGTAATTCAAAAATACTAAAAATATCATATAATTATGATAAATGAAGACAAGGTTTTAATAATTTCAGAAGGGAATTATCGTAAAAAAATGTTAATTAAAATAATAATGAATGTTTTTTCGTAATTTTGCACATTAAAGCATTTTTACAAAAATTAGATAGAAGTTTATGCCGAATCAAAAAATACTGTACATTACTACAGAGATGTATCCATATCAGGAAGATACAAATATGGCTGCAGTGGTAAACAAAATGGCACTTAAGATGCACCAAGAAGGCAATGATGTAAGAGTTTTTATGCCAAGATTTGGACAAATAAGTGAAAGAAAATTCCAGCTTCATGAGGTGATACGCCTTTCGGGAATGAATATTATTATTAATGATCTGGATCAGCCTCTTATTATTAAAGTTGCGTCACTTCCGGGGGAAAGACTTCAGGTTTACTTTATCGACAATGAAGAGTATTTCAAAAGAAAACAATATTATTTTGATGATGAAGGACAGCCTTTCGAGGATAATGATGAAAGAGCAATATTTTTTGCCAGAGGGGTAATTGAAACCATTAAGAAACTGAACTGGGTTCCGGATGTTATTCATTTAAACGGATGGATGGCTTCTTTTGTTCCGATTTATCTTAAAACATACTACGAAACAGATACTTATTTTAAGGATGCCAAAATTGTTCTTTCATTATACAATGAAAAAGATGCAGCTTTAGCTTCCAATATCGACGAAAAACTGAAGTTTGATAATATTTCAGGATTAAAAGCGTTAGATAATCCTAGTGTAAAATCTTTTGTTATCGAAAGCATGAGCTATGTTGATTTAGTCGTAAAAGGAGATGAATTTTTGGATGAAGACTTAGATAAGGCTTTTAACGAAACTTCTACTCCAAAATCGGAATATCTTGACGTAGATTCTATAAATCAACTTTATTAAAAAACACATTTTTAATGATTCATACTATTAAAAAAGCAATCACCGTTTTTTCTCTGGTGGTTTTTGGAAGTGCATTACTCTATAACTGTGAGCCGGATGCAGATACTCTTGGGGAACAGCTATTCTTGAATGGTGCTGCACAGGGAAATGAAAAATCTTTTGATGTTACTGCATTTAATATAAATAATAATGATAGTATCCGAAGTGATGCGTCAAAATTAGGACTCGCTACTTTAGGAGCTTTTACGGAAGGACAGTTTGGTATGCAGAAAGCTTCTTATTTAACACAGCTTAGATTGTCAACCTATGATCCGGATTTTGGTAAGACTCCTGTTATCGATTCGGTAGTTTTAGTTATAAAACCTACATATGCTTCTGATTCTGTAAAAACAAATACAGTTGATGACGGCTACACATTTACAACAGCCGCCGATGGAGCTGTAAATGCAAAAAAAGTTGTGAACACTTATCCAATTAATAAATATGGAAAAGCAAAGATTGGTGGAAATACATCCCCTTTTACAATTCAGGTTCATGAAGTTTTAGACTTTTTGAAAGGTAATTCAGATGCGGCTTATTCAAATACAGTTTATCAGTATAATTCAGCTAAATTACTGGGATCTAAAGAAGTGAATGGATTTGTAAGTTCTGTAGCTGTAACAAAAGATTCTGACGGAAGTGCTTTGTTTACAGCATCTGCACCGGGATTAAGAATTAAACTTGATGAAACATTTTTCAAAGATAAAATCATAGCCTATCAGGATAAGCCTGAATTACAGGATGCTTCAAATTTTATAAGACATTTTAGAGGGTTGAGAATTTCTACAACACAGAATGACGGATATTTGTTACAGTTTAGTCCAAATGATATGGAACTAATTATGTATTACAAGTACGAGAAGACTGATAATGGTGTTACTACCCATCCTCAAGCTTCATACACGTTTTCATTAGGATCTGGAAATACACACATTGGTCAATACCAATACGATAGAAGTAGTTCTGTTTTGTCTACATCTGTAATTGGTGACCAAAACAACGGTGCTCCAAAACTATTTTTACAAGGAATGGGAGGTCCGTCTATAGGAATAAAAATTAAGAATGAAACACTTGATGCTTTAAAACAAATTTATAAAAATGATAAAGCTGCTATCATCAGTGCAAAAATAAGAATTTACACAGATCCTGTAAACTGGAATAATAAATATATAAAACCTACTGCTCTTTCTATTGTTCAGAAAGATAAAGACTCTGATGGGAAAGAGACAACAGCATTTACAACAGATTTAACGACTATAGTCGGTTCTAATAACTTTGCAATCTACAGAACATATGATTTAGATAAAAATCCAGCTTACTACGATTTTACAGTGACCCAATCAGTAAAAGAGCTTGTAGAAGGAAAGAGTGGAGTAGAAGTTAGCAATGTTAATAAATACTTTAAAATTGATATGGGAAGTTTCTTATCCAATAGTCAGACAGGCGCTTTAGTTGGATATAATTACACTGCAAGATCGTATGCAAGAGATAGAGCAGTGTTTGTTGGAAACGATTCTAGCAGTCCCAATAAAATTCAGTTAAAAGTAATTTACGGTACAAAATAATTTAAAATACATTTGATAAAATATGTGCGGAATCGTTGGATATACAGGTTTTCAAGACGCTTACGATATTGTGATTAATGGTCTTAGAAGATTAGAATACAGAGGGTACGACAGTGCCGGAATTGTTCTGGAAAACGCAGAAAACAAACTTGAGGTTGAAAAAACTAAAGGTAAAGTTGATGATTTGGTAAATATTTCCAGTCAGTTAAAAGGAGTTGCTAAAATCGGTATGGGACATACACGTTGGGCTACCCACGGTGTGCCTAGTGATAGAAATTCTCACCCACATTTATCCAATAGTGGAAAAATAGCACTTGTTCACAACGGTATCATCGAAAATTATGATACGATTAAAACAATGCTTACTGAAAAAGGATTTACGTTCAAATCTGAAACAGATACTGAGGTTTTAGTAAATCTTGTGCAGTATTTCATGGATCTGAATGTAGAAATGGATTTTCCTACTGCTGTAAGATATGCTCTCAACGAAGTTTATGGGGCATACGCTATTACAGTGATGCATGAAGATTTTCCGGGAGTATTGGTTGTAGGAAGATTAGGATCTCCTTTGGCAATAGGAATTGGAGAGAAAGAGTATTTTATCGCTTCAGACGCATCTCCGTTTGTAGAATTTACAAAAGAGGCAATTTATCTGGAAGAAGGACATATGGCGACAATTTCTCTAGAAAATGGAGTAGATATCAGAACCATCAGTGAGAATTCTAAAATTGAGCCGGAAATTCAGGAGCTTAAACTAAGCTTAGAGCAGATCGAAAAAGGAGGGTACGAACATTTTATGCTAAAAGAAATTTTCGAACAGCCCAAATCCGTTCATGATACGATGAGAGGAAGGCTTTTAGTAGATGAAGGTGTTATCAAAATGGCGGGAATTTGGGACTATATCGAAAAGTTTAAAAATGCAAACAGAATCATCATTATTGCTTGCGGAACTTCTTGGCACGCAGGGTTAATCGGTGAATATTTAATTGAAGAATATGCAAGAATTCCTGTTGAAGTAGAATATGCTTCGGAATTCAGATATAGAAATCCTATCATTACAGATAAAGATGTAGTCATTGCAATTTCTCAGTCCGGAGAAACTGCAGATACCATGGCTGCTTTAAAATTAGCTAAAGAAAAAGGTGCTTTCATTTATGGAATCTGTAATGTGGTGGATTCATCCATTGCAAGGATCACAGATGCAGGCTCTTACACACACGCGGGACCTGAAATTGGAGTGGCTTCCACAAAAGCGTTTACTGCACAGTTAACAATTCTTACCTTAATAGCATTCAAATTAGGAAAGCATAATGGTAATTTAGGGAATGCTGAGTTTATGAGCTTAATTGCAGAACTGGATGCAATTCCTAGAAAAATAGAAGATGTTTTAGCAACAACTCACGAGTTGGTACAAAATATCGCTAAGGATTTTGTAAGTGCAACCAATTTCTTATATTTAGGAAGAGGATACAATTATCCTGCAGCACTTGAAGGTGCATTAAAATTAAAAGAAATCTCTTATATTCATGCTGAAGGATACCCTGCTGCAGAAATGAAGCATGGTCCTATCGCTTTAATTGATGAAAATATGCCGATTGTTATCATTGCTCCTAAAAAAGGACATTATGATAAAATTGTAAGCAACGTTCAGGAAATTAAAGCAAGAAAAGGAAAAGTTATTGCTGTTGTAAATAAAGGAGATACACAGGTGAGTGCTATGGCAGACTACGTTATAGAGATTCCGGAAACGTCCGAATGTTTCTCTCCAATCGTTGCATCAGTGCCTTTACAGCTGTTGGCGTACTATATTGCAGTGTATCGTGGAGCTAATGTAGACCAGCCTAGAAACCTTGCGAAATCTGTAACGGTAGAATAAAAATTACTTGTAAATAAAATAAATTTAGATTTCTTCCGTTATTTCAAAAAAAATCTTAAAAGTTTCTTAAAAAAATTATATATTTACGGCTTAATTATAAAAATTAACATGAAAAGGATATTTCTTTTATTATTGTCTGCGTCGGTAGCATCGGTATCTTGTTCAGGTGGGGGAGCCTCTTCAGTGGGTAAACCGGGAACAAAAGGAGAATTGATACCTAGAGAAAAAACAAAATCATTTGTTGCAGAAAGACCTTACGGAATGGTAGCTATTCCTGCAGGATCGTTTGTTGCAGGATTAACTGATCAGGATTTCACAAACAGTCCTGAAAAGGCTCCGGCAAAAACTGTTACTGTTTCTTCTTTCTTCATGGATGAAGCAGAAACTACTAATGCGGAATACAGGGTATTTATCAATTATGTAAGAGATTCTATCGCAAGAACTTTACTTGCTGAAGCTGCCGGAGAAGGTGGTGAAGGCAAAGGTAAAGGAACAAGCATCGGAGATTATGCATACCTTGCTCAGAAAGAAGAGAATTTAACACCATATCAGGAATATTTAGAAGGACAAGGCGGTGGAAACGAAGGAAACTACGATCCAACGAAAAAAATCGACTGGAAAGTTCCTTTGCACTGGAGTACATCTAAATATCCGGATGTAGAATATGCGGAAGTTTTAGAATCTATGTATTTACCAGCTTCTTCAAGAATCGGTAATGAAAGAATCCTTGACGTTAGTAAACTGAAATATACTTACAGATGGGGAGATATGGATGTTGCAATGGCTGAAAAAGAAAGAGGAGTAAACTACCTTAGAAGTGAAAGTATTGCAATCTATCCGGATACTACAGTTTGGGTAAAAGATTTCCACTTTGCATATAACGAGCCATTGTTTGAACAGTATTTCTGGCACAAAGCTTACAAAGATTACCCTGTAGTTGGAGTAACATGGGATCAGGCAAGAGCATACTGTAACTTCAGATCTAAATTGAAGTCAGATTACAACGAAAGTTTAAAAAGAAGAAAACAAAGACCATTGCAGTTCAGACTGCCTACAGAAATCGAGTGGGAATATGCTGCAAGAGGGGGAATGCAAAATGCTACTTATCCTTGGGGAGGTCCTTACTTAATGGACGACAGAGGTTGCTATCTGGCAAACTTCAAACCTAAGAGAGGTAACTATATGGAAGACGACAAAAAAGGTACTTATACGTATACAGCTCCAGTTAAGAAATTTAAGAAAAATGGGTTTGGGTTATTTGATATGGCTGGAAACGTTTCTGAATGGACATCATCTGATTATAACAACTCTTCATACGGATTCTCATCTACTTTAAATCCTTCTACTAAAGATTTGGCAGATACTAAGAAATCTATCAGAGGTGGATCTTGGAAAGATGTAGGATATATGCTTATGAATGGCGCAAGAGACTGGGAAAGAAAAGACTCTGCAAGAAGCTATATTGGATTCAGAACTGTACAGGATATTCCTGAGGCTGCTGTTAAACCTAGAAAAGTTAACAGATAATTCAATTACCACTATTTTCAATAAATTTTATTTAACATTAAAAAAAACTAACTTATATGTTTAAGACTAAAGATGCTTGGATGAATTTCTTCTATTCATTCGGTGCTGCAATTGTAATTCTTGGAGCTTGGCTTAAAATTACTCACATTACTTTGGGACCAATTAACGGAAACATGGCGCTTACAGTGGGACTTATTACGGAAGCTATCATCTTCATCATTTTCGCTTTCGACCCGCCAAAATCTGAGGAGTCTTATGCGTGGGAAAATGTTTATCCTGAATTATTAGATAAGCATGCAAACCCAAATCCATTACACTCAAATGTATCTAAAAGCAATTCTGCTCAATTTGCTGAATTAGAAAATTCTCTTTCAACCAAATTAGACAAAATGCTTGAAGACGCTAAACTTGATGTTCAGTTATTTGAAAGACTGAGAACAGGAATCGATAAATTTTCAAGCTCAGTAGATCAGATCAATCAAACTGTTGATGTTTCTGCTTCTACACATAAATATAACGAGCAGTTAAATAAAGCAGCTCAGCATATGGAAAGCATGAACGCTTTATATGCAATGCAGATGGAAAGCACTAAAAAGCAATCTGAATTTGCTAATAAATATGTTGCAGATATGCAGAAATCTGCTGAACAATCAGAAAAATTCAATCAAGAACTACAAGGTTTAACTTCAAACTTAAACAATTTAAACAGAGTTTATGGTGGTATGCTAACTGCTATGAAATCTTAATTTCCCAAACCATTTTTAATTTAACTACTTAATCAAAAAACAAAGAAAAGAGAATGGCAGCAGGAAAACAGACACCTCGTCAGAAGATGATCAACCTGATGTATTTGGTGTTCATCGCTATGATGGCCCTAAACATTGATGCGGAAATCATCAGGTCATATTATGACTCTACTAAAGCTCTTAATGAAACAAGAACTTTAACTGAAAGAAAAAACGAAAAGATTTTTGAAAAAACTCTTGAGGCGAAGGCTCAGCAAGTTCCGGATACTTATGCGCAACCATGGGCTCAGTATCAGGTTCTTAGAGATAAGATCAATGTTTTGGTAAAATCTGCTCAGGAAATTAAAGATGTTCTTAAAAAGAAATCAGAGTTTCATGATAAAGATGCATTAGGAAAAGATGTTGACGTAAGTGAAAACTTTGCAGCACTTAACAACAATGAAGCTACAACTGAATATTTCTTTAAGGAAGGAGATGAAAATACACCGTCAAAGGGTGCGTTGGAATTAAAAGCGAAAATAGATGATGTAAGAAATTACATTAACGCTACTTTTGGAAACAACCCGCAATTGAAAGACTTAGTTGAAAGAGCTAATAAATCTTTAATTGCTGAATATCCAAAAGGAAAATCTCCGAATGACAAAACTTGGTTCCAAAACAAGTTTTATCACCAGCCGTTAATTGCTGCAATTTCTAACTTGGAAATTATTCAGAATGATGCAAGAAACGTTCAGTCTGATGCATTGGCGTTAATGCTGCAGGAAAAAGTAGATGCAAGTATTAAATTTACAAGTTACGAAGCTATTGTTTCTGCACCTGTAGATGTAATTGCAGGAAAACCGGCTGAGGCTGTTGTAATGTTAGGAAACTATTCTAATAGTAATAAAATTACTATGAGCCCTGGTATAAAAGTAGAAAATGGAAAAGGTACAGCATCACTTAATACAAGTGGAATCGGACCAAGAACATTTAGCGGAAGCATTACATTAACGGATGCGACAGGAAAAGCGCAAAACTTCCCTTTCACTCATACTTATAATGTAATTGCTGGACCACAGGAAGTTAAGCTTCAAAAAGGTTTATTATTATCACCAGATAAGATGAATGTAGTGTATAGAGGTTTAGAGAATCCACTTTCTGGATCAATTTTGGGAGCTGATAATTCTAAATTGTCCCTATCTGCTCCAGGTGCAGTTGTTAAAAGTGCAGGTCCTGGTAAATGGAATGTAATTCCTTCTACTGGAAATACTCTTAAACTTACTTTGTCTGGTACAGATCCATCGGGTAAAACTGTTTCTCAGGTATTTGAATATAGAATTAAGAATGTTCCTGCTCCTCAAGGACAAATGAGAGGTCAGACAGTATTGAATGTTCCTGCTACTTCTATACCAAATCAGACTGTACAGGCAGCTATTCCTGATTTTGATTTCCCAGTTTCATTCACTGTTAATCAATTTATGGTAAAAGTTCCGGGTAGAGCTGCATTATTAATCAAAGGAAGCAGTCTTGATGAAGCTGCAGGATTAGTTAAGAATCTAAGAGCTGGAGATGTAGTATATGTCTTCGACATTAAAGCTACTGCTACAGGTTTAGGAAATCAAACGTTGAAAAATATCTCACCAGTTGTAATCAACGTTCAGTAATTTTAATAAGATAAAAAAATATTATGAAAAAATATATTAGCAGTCTTTTAGTATTGGTTTCTGGGTTTGCATTCTCCCAAACCATCCTGAACGCTTCTTCTCCAGAGGAGTTTAGACAAATGAGAGCTGAAAACAAACAAAAAATTGGTGATAGTATTGTTGACAAAAAAGTAAAGCCTTTGGAATATGGATTTGTTGATGATAAAGACATTCTTAAAAGTATGTTTGTTTGGGAAATCATTGATATGAATGATAAAATTAATCAGCCATTCTATTATGATAATCCAGATGGTCTTACATCTAGCCAAACGAGATCTTTATATCAATTATTGTTAGATGCTGCTACGAGTGGAAAAATTGCTGAAGTCTATGATGATGAGAACTTCGTAACAAAATTGAGTCCTGAGGGTATCCAAAAAAGATTAGAAAGTGTAAGAATTGCTGATGCAGCGATTGATATCTTAAACTCAGGGAGACAGTTAACAGAGCAAGAGAAAAAAGAATATACCGACGTTTTTAAAACGACAACTGATAAAGTTAAAGTTTTAAAAGTAATGGGTATGTGGTTTATCGATAAAAGAGATGGGCAGTTGAAATATAGACCACTTGGTCTTGCTGCTATGGGACCAGACCCTGCTGTACAAGGTAGAACAGGACCAGATGGACAGCCTTTAGCTGGAGCAGATGAGCTTATTGATCTTTTCTGGATTTATTATCCTAGCGCGAGAGATATTTTAGCTAACAATTATGTTTATAACAGAAAAAATTCATCAGCAGATTTATCTTTTGATGATTTAATCAACGCAAGAAGATTCTCTTCTGTTATTTATAAATCATCAGCGGGATTAGGTGATGGAGTTATTAAAGACTATATTCCTAGAGATGCTGAAGATCAGATTGAAGAAAGCGACAGAATTAAGGCGCAGATCCTTCAAATGGAAAATGATATGTGGAATTACTAAGATTTCACTTGATAATTATAGAAAACCTGAGTATTTTTACTCAGGTTTTTTTATTATGAAGAATGTAGATTATATTATCGTAGGAGACGGATATGCAGGGCTTTTTTTTGCACATCAGCTAATCAGAAACAATAAGACTTTCGTCTTGTTTTCGGAAGGACAGAAGAGTGCCTCACAAGTTT
Source organism: Chryseobacterium sp. MMO-72 (assembly GCF_037146035.1). NCBI lineage: Bacteria > Pseudomonadati > Bacteroidota > Flavobacteriia > Flavobacteriales > Weeksellaceae > Chryseobacterium > Chryseobacterium sp. MMO-72. The sequence continues at coordinate 35,740 of NZ_JBBCWG010000021.1, read as the reverse complement.
CTGCAGGAATTATAAATCCTGTTGTGCTTAAAAAATTTACGACTTTTTGGAAAGCACAGGAACAAATCGATTTTCTTAAAAGTACTTTAAAAGAAATTGAAAATTACACCGGAGAAAATTATCTGATCGATGCTCCGATTCACAGGATCTTTCATGACGAAAATGAACAGTCACTTTGGCTAAAGAAGTCGGGAAATGATGACCTTTTATATTTTTTAGATAAAAATTTCGATCATTTAAAGGTGGTAAAAAACGATTTTCTTTCAGGAAAGGTGAATCAGTCTGCGAGACTCAATGTTAACGGTTTTTTTAAAGGTTTATTTAGTTTTTTAGAAAAAAATGAAAAATTAATTGCTGAAAAATTTATTTATTTTGATTTAGATGTAGAAAAATCGACTTATAGAGATTTTACTTTTAAGAATATTTTATTTTGCGAGGGAATGGGAGTAAAGCATAATCCCTTTTTTTCTGAAATTCCGGTAAATCCCAATAAAGGCCACCATATTAAAGTAGAGCTTTCAGAAAAAATTCCCGAAAATATTACTATCAAGAAAAAACATTTTCTTTTTCCTTTAAATGAGCAGCTGTATTTTTATGGTGGAACGTACGACAGAGAACAGCTGCACCATGAAATTGATGATTCTGCAGTTGAGCAGCTTAAAAAAGGTCTGACAGAATTTTATCCTCATCCTTTTGAAATTAAAGAGGTAAATTTCGGATTCAGGCCGACTGTAAAAGACAGAAGACCAATTATCGGAAGACACCCGGATTATCATAATTTGTACGTCTTCAATGGTTTAGGAGCAAGAGGTATTTTAAATGGCTGTTACTTTTCCAAAAGTCTATTTGATTTTATTGAAAAAGATATTCCTCTGGATAAAGAGATTTCTCTGGAAAGATTTGAAAACTAATATTACAAGAAATACATATAAATTCAACTTCTAAATTATTCTGATTATTATTCAATAGAAGTAACGACTATTCTTATTGAATTCATTCAACAGAATTCTATATATGGAAAAAAATAAAGAAGGCTGTAAAGTTGCCATAATTTTTGCTTTATCTAAATAAATGTCATCTATGAATGAAAATCTTTTAGGAATAATTGCCGGTCTTCTTACTTCAGGTTCGATGATTCCTCAGTTAATTAAGGTAATAAAAGAAAAAAATGCAGATGATCTCTCATGGGGAATGCTTGGAGTGCTTATTGTAGGAGTTTCGCTTTGGACGTGGTATGGAGTTTTGAAGGATGAACTTCCCATCATTCTCACCAATGCCTTTTCTGTGGCTGTAAATATTACATTGCTTATCTGTTGTCTTATTTATAAAAAAAAGTAATCTCAAAGAAAAACACTCCTGTCATACAGAAGTGTTCTCATATTGGGATTATTTACAATTTATTTTAGAATAAATTTTGCTAATGGAGCCATTCTGGCTTTGTTGAGCGTTAAAGTATTTCCGTTTACAGAATAATTATCTGCTGCCAGAAGAGCTTGTACAAAAGCACGTTCAGTTTCCAGATCATCACATGCAATCATGGTAGACATTCCCTGATTGAATTTGATACGCATGATTTCAGGCTTTATTTCAAAAGTTCCGCCCACTCCGTTGCATCCTCCATGTCCTTCATACCTCATATTGGAAGTATTCAGCATAAAATGAGGTACTGCTTTGGAATTTTTAAGCTGAATAGGTTTACCGTAGATCTCTGTTAACTGCCATGTCTTTCCGGTAATATCTGAGCTTTTTTCGGGTGAAACAGCTGAAGATGGTTTATTCATACAGGAAGCAAGAATAGCAAACATGATTACCGAACAAATGCAAGCGATTATTTTTTTCATAATTTTAAGATTTTGTGATTAGTAAGAAGCCATTTTAGTATTGGAAGAAGATGATTTATTTTTCTTGCAATGGAAAAGTACCATGTTATAATCTTTGTTCAGAAAAGTTACTTCACCACGAACGTTTGAATACTGATAATCTGCATCACCTGCTGTAAATTCTGGCAGTTCATCACTTTTTTTAAGATTATAAGATTTTCCGTTTAAATGAACCGTTACAGTATGCTGAGTTTCATTAAAGGTTACCTCAAGCTGCTCTCCGGATTCATTAGTATAAACCTCTTTGGTTATCTTGTCTGGCTCCTGCTTCATGGCTGTAGCATTTTCAGGCTGCTCTGCAACTTCTTCTTTGATCTGATTTTTACATGCTGTTACAAGAAAGAGCGGTATGGCTGTAAAAGTAATAGTCCGCAATAATTTTTTCATAATATAAGTGATTTTTAAGTGAGTTACCAAAAATTGGATGATAGTAACGTCTAAAATTACAATTTTTTATGCTAATAATATGTTAAATTTTTATAAATTCACTTAAATTAAGTGTCTTTTTATCATTATAAAAATATTTTATGTTAAATAAAATATGGTAAAATTCTGTGAAAAACTGCAAGAAGAATAGTGGCAGAAACAAAAAAGAGACATTCCGGGAACGTCTCTTCTCAGTGATGTGTTTTTAGAATCTTATGGAGTTTTTATATAATCTATTTATAGCATTTTTTATACTTCCAAGTAAAATCTTTGTTGATTCAATTCCAACTTGGTCAGGAAAAATCAAAAATAAAACAGAGAAATTTATAGTGGGAATTTTGTTTTCATGTTTATTATATTAATCTGAGTTGTTAATAATAATGGTAAAAAGTTTCATGTTTTGTTTATAGTAAAAATAATAAATAATATTTTATTATTGCATATAATTTAATAAAATTTGTTAAAATTTTTATTTTCAATTAAAAGAATGGGGATTTTGTGAAAAATTAACTTTGTATTTACCTTTTCACTGCTTTTACATGGCTGCTCTTTGTCTTTTATGTTCGGGGAAAAAATATATTCTCTGTTTTAAGTATTTGAAAATCATTTAATTTATCAACCTAAAAACAGGCTCATTTCTTTTAATTTAAGCTGTTTCAGTGAATTTAAAGGAGTGTTAAATATTGTTAATATAAACAATTTCTCACTCCAATGTCTTGAAACATAACAGAACTAAAGTCTACATTTGTGCCTTGAAATTATGAGAAACTATATCGTTTATTTTTTGACAACTCTTTTTCTGCTGTTTGTAGTAGAAAGCAAGATCAATGTCAAAACTCTGCGAAACGATTATACAAGTCATACCTCTCAGAATTTACCCAAAAAAGCAAACCGTTTAAATCAGACCTACGAAAAGCTTTCTATTCAGCAGAATCCGGATGATATAGGCAATGCGTATTCACTGGAGCTTACAGAAGATGATTTTCAACTGTCCGATACCTTTCAGACAATGGTTGTTTTCGCCAGCATCTTCACACTGGTCTATATTTTTGGTTTAAAAAGTTTTAAAAAATTAAAATCAGCTGTTCATGGCTGTCTATCAGAATACTCTTCTGTTAAAAAATTCATTCTGATTCGTTCTATCAGAATTTAAAATCCCTTTTTCACACTTATTTCCTGTCGGTTTGCTATCCGTCGGGAAATCCGACGTTATAATTTCCGGCAATAAATTATACCGTTAATTTCTCCAATTGCCATTTTCATATTTAAAACATTAACGATTTACATAAACTCTAGAATTATGATTAAAAGAGTTGTCGCAAGCATTGCGCTAAGCAGTATTTTATTGTTCACAGGTTGTAACAAGAAAAAAGAAGAAAAAGAAGAAGCCGCAGTTTATCCGGTAACCTCACCCATTGTGATGGATACCGTGATCGACAAAGAATACGTGGCGCAGATCAGATCCGTAAAGAACATTGAAGTTCGTGCACAGGAAAAAGGTTTCCTTGAAAAAATCTTTGTGGATGAAGGACAGTTTGTTCATCAGGGACAGACCTTATTCAGAATTATGCCGAAATTATATCAGGCAGAATTACTGAAAGCTCAGGCAGAAGTTGCTCAGGCTACGATTGAGCTGAAAAATGCAAGTACATTAGCCAGTAACAATATCGTTTCCAAAAACGAAAAAGCGATGGCTAAAGCAAAGCTGGATGCAGCCAATGCAGAAGCTAAATTAGCACAGATACACTTGTCATTCACAGACATTAAAGCTCCTTTTTCGGGAATTATCGACAGAATTCCGTTGAAACTGGGAAGTCTGGTAGATGAAGGAGATTTATTAACCTCTCTTTCCGATAACAATGATATTTATACCTATTTCAACGTTTCGGAGCCGGAATATCTTAACTATCAGAGAAATGTAGCTTCAAGAGGGAGTAATATGGTGGATCTGGTAATGGCAAACGGAGATGTTTTTCCACAGAAAGGACAGGTTCAGACCATTGAAGGAGAATTTGACAGTGAAACAGGAAACATCGCCTTCAGAGCAAAATTCCCGAATCCGGATAAACTTCTGAGAAACGGAGAAACCGGAAAGGTAAGAATGACTTTACCATTGAAAAATGCTTTAATCATTCCTCAGAAAGCCACTTACGAAATTCAGGATCAGAAATATGTGTTCGTAGTGGATAAGAACGGAGTGGCAAAGTCCAAAAATATTAAAATCGCTTATGAACTGCCTGATGTGTATGTAGTAGCTTCAGGACTTTCAACAGGAGATAAAATCTTATTGGAAGGAGTTCAGAAAGTAAAAGACGATCAAAAAGTTCAGACAAAAGTTCAGGATCCGAAAAAAGTTCTTCAGTCATTAAAATTAAAAGCAGAGTAATACGCTCTAATGAAGTAAGTAATTATGTTTAAGAAATTTATTCGCAGACCTGTTCTGTCTATCGTAATCTCTTTGATTATCGTATTTATGGGAGTTTTATCCCTTTTGAAATTACCGGTTACCCAGTTCCCGTCCATTTCTCCGCCCAAAGTAAATATTACAGCGGATTATCCGGGAGCGAATAACGAATTGCTCATCAAATCTGTTGTTATTCCTCTGGAAAGAGGTCTGAACGGGGTTCCGGGGATGAAATATATGACTTCCGATGCCGGAAACGACGGAGAAGCTTCTATTCAGGTGGTTTTCGATCTGGGAACCGATCCGAACGTAGCGGCAGTAAACGTGCAGAACCGTGTTTCTTCGGTAGTAAACAAACTTCCGCCGTTGGTAGTGCGTGAAGGGGTGAAAATTACCCGTGAAGAACCAAACATGTTGATGTACATTAACCTGTACAGTGACGATCCTAAAGCAGACCAGAAATTCCTTTTCAACTATGCAGATATCAATGTAATGTCTGAATTGAAAAGGGTAAGCGGAGTTGGTTTTGCAGATATCCTCGGAACCAGAGAATATGCAATGCGTATCTGGCTTAAACCTGACAGATTAACAGCATACAGTATTTCTGCAGATGAAGTGATGGAATCTCTGAATAAGCAGAGTTTAGAAGCTTCGCCGGGAAAAACAGGGGAAAGTTCAGGGAAAAGATCCCAGTCATTTGAATATATCTTAAAATATCCCGGACGTTTTAATAATGAAAAGGATTATGGAAACATCATCCTTAAAGCAAAACCGGATGGAGAGTTTATCAGACTGAAAGATGTTGCAGATATCGAATTCGGTTCTTCCATGTATGATATTTATTCTACATTGAATGGTAAACCTTCAGCAGCGATTACAGTAAAACAATCATATGGTTCCAATGCAAGTGACGTTATCAAGAACGTAAAATCTTTGATGGAAGAACTGCAGAAAACCACTTTCCCGAAAGGAATGCATTACGACATCAGTTATGACGTATCAAAATTCCTTGATGCTTCTATTGAAAAAGTAGTTCATACGCTTTTTGAAGCCTTTATTTTGGTGGCAATCGTTGTATTCTTATTCTTGGGAGACTGGCGTTCCACCTTAATTCCTGCTTTGGCGGTTCCCGTATCTTTGGTGGGTACTTTTGCCGTAATGTCCGCCTTCGGAATTACCTTAAATATGATCTCGCTATTTGCGCTTGTAATGGCGATCGGGGTTGTAGTGGATGATGCGATTGTAGTAATTGAAGCGGTTCACGCGAAGATGGAGGAGAAGCATTTATCTCCGCTAAAAGCAACTGAAGAAGCCATGCATGAGATCAGCGGAGCGATTATCGCAATTACTCTGGTAATGGCATCCGTATTTATTCCGATTGCATTCATGTCTGGCCCGGTTGGGGTTTTCTACCGTCAGTTTTCCATCACTATGGCTTCTGCAATCATCCTTTCAGGGGTTGTAGCTTTAACATTAACTCCGGCTTTATGTGCTTTAATTTTAAAAAATAACCACGGAAAAGCTAAAAGAAGAACTCCGATTACTATTTTCCTTGACAAATTCAACGGATTATTTACAAAAGGAGCGAACAAATATGAAGGAATGCTAAACAAAACAGTGAAGAAAAAAACAATTACTTTACCTTTACTATTAGCCTTCTGTGCATGTACATTCTTTTTAAGCAATTCATTGCCTTCAGGATTTATTCCTGCGGAAGATCAGGGGATGATTTATGCGATTATTCAGACTCCTCCCGGCTCTACGCTGGAAAGAACCAACCAGATTGCCAGAGAATTATTGAAAGAATCTGAAGATATCGACGGAGTACAGTCCGTTTCTTCATTGGCAGGTTACGAAATCCTTACCGAAGGTACAGGTTCCAACTCCGGTACTTGTCTTATTAACCTTAAAAGCTGGGAAGACCGTAAAGAATCTGCTGCCGAAATTATAGAAAAGCTTGAAGAAAAAGCGAAAAATATTCCGGGTGCGAATATAGAATTCTTCCAGCCGCCTTCCATTCCGGGATACGGTGCAGCAGGTGGTTTCGAACTTCGTCTGCTCGATAAAGCAGGAAGCGGAGATTATCAAAAAATGGAGAAGGTAAGCAACGATTTCGTAAGGGAACTGAAAAAGCGTCCTGAACTGGGTTCTGCGTTTACGTTCTATTCCGCGAGTTTCCCTCAGTATATGTTGAGAGTGGATAATGATCTTGCCGAGCAAAAAGGAGTGACGATTGAAAATGCAATGGATAATTTATCCACATTAATCGGTTCCAACTATGAAACCAGTTTCATCCGTTTCGACAGACCTTATAAAGTAATTGTTCAGGCAGGACCTCAATATCGAGCCTTACCAAGCGATCTTTTGAAACTGTATGTGAAGAATGATAAAGATCAGATGGTTCCGTATTCAGATTTTATGCATCTGGAAAAAGTATATGGTCTTTCTGAGATTACCAGACACAATATGTACAATTCTGCCGAGGTGAGTGGTACTCCTGCTCCGGGCTACAGTTCCGGACAGGCAATTGCAGCCATTCAGGAAGTTGCGGATAAAACACTTCCGAGAGGTTTTGGAATCGATTGGGCGGGGATCTCTAAAGATGAGGTAAGCCGTGGAAACGAAGCAATTTTCATCTTCCTTGTGTGTTTAGGATTCGTATATCTTATTCTTTCCGCACAGTATGAAAGTTTTATTCTTCCGTTGCCGGTAATTTTATCTTTACCGACAGGTATTTTCGGAGCTTTCTTATGTCTGAAATTATTAGGACTGGAAAACAATATTTACGCTCAGGTTGCCATGGTCATGCTGATTGGTCTTTTGGGTAAAAATGCCGTACTGATTGTGGAATTTGCCGTTCAGAAAAAAGCAGAAGAAGGAATTCCTGTAGCGCAGGCTGCGATTGAAGGAGCTGCAATTCGTTTCCGTCCGATTTTGATGACCTCATTTGCATTCATCGCAGGTCTGATTCCATTAGTGGTGGCAACAGGACCCGGAGCAATCGGTAACCGAACCATTGGTACTGCGGCAGCGGGTGGAATGCTGATCGGAACTATTTTCGGATTGATGATTATACCGGGATTGTACTACATTTTTGGAACAATTGCCGATAAATCCAGACTGGCAAGATATGAAGAGGAAAATCCTTTGACAGAACAAACAGAACCGTACCAACACGACGACAAACATGAAGATTTATAATAAAAGATATATAGCAGCCATCGCCTTATCGCTTGTTTTAGCAGGCTGTAAGGCGCCAATGGCGACCGTGGTAAAAGATGAGGTAAAAGAAAATATTCCTCAGAATTTTAATCAGCAGGATCAGGGTGATGCCAATAATAACAGCGGAACAACACCTTGGAGACAGTTTTTTACAGATCCCAACTTAGTAGTTTTAATAGAAACTGCCTTAAAAAATAATCAGGAGCTGATGATTACTTTGCAGGAGATTGAGATTGCAAAAAGTGGTGTTTTAGCTAAAAAAGGACGATTAACCCCTACGGTTTCTGCAGGAGTAGGAGCAGGTGTGAAAAAAGCAGGACGCTACACCAGTGAAGGTGCTGGTGATGCAACCACACAGATAGAACCCGGAAAAGATATGCCGGATCCGCTTGGAAATTTTGAGGGCGGTTTAATGGCAAACTGGGAAGTGGATATCTGGAAAAAACTGAGAACGGAGAAAGAATCTGCTGTTGCCCATTATCTTTCTACTGTAGAAGGTAGAAACTTCGTTCTTTCCAACTTAATAGAGGAAGTTGCCAATAATTATTATGAATTATTAGCTCTGGATAACCAGCTGGATATTATTCAGCAGTATACAAAATTGCAGCAGAGAGCTCTGGAGATATCAAAAATCCAGAAAGAAGCAGCAGCAGCAACTGAACTTGCCGTAAAAAAGTTCGAAGCGGAACTGGCAAAGTCTAAAGCTTCGGAATTCACCATCCGTCAGGAAATCACAGAGAAAGAAAACGAAATCAATGCGCTTTGCGGACGTTTTCCGCAGCCAATTGTAAGATCAAAAGGAGACTTCATGTCGATGATTCCTCAGACGGTTTATACGGGGATTCCGTCCCAGTTACTGGCGAATCGTCCCGATATCAAACAGGCTGAACTGGAATTAAAATCTTCAAAACTGGATGTTGAAGCGGCAAGAAAAGAGTTTTATCCGTCTCTGGAAATCTCTGCAACATTAGGACTGGAAGCTTTTAAACCTTCTTATCTTGTTAAATTGCCGGAATCTATGGCTGCAAGCTTAGTGGGTGAACTGGCAGGACCTCTTATTAATAAAAGTGCTATTAAAGCCAACTTTCAGACGGCAGATGCAAGACAGATTCAGGCTTTGTATGAGTATGATAAAACCATCCTGAATGCTTATCTGGATGTTGCCAATTTAATGTCTAAAGTGAAAAACATCGATCAGTATTACAAACTGAAGTCTGAAGAAACACAGGCTTTGGAAAAATCAATAGATATAGCCAATCAGCTATTTAAAAATTCAAGAGCAGATTATCTGGAAGTTCTTCTGAACCAAAGAGACGCTCTGGATGCCAAAATGGAACTGGTGGAAGCTAAACAAAAACAGCTGAGTACAGTTGTTGATATTTACAAGAGCTTAGGCGGAGGCTGGAAGTGATTTGTAAATCCTTAATGTTTTAAAAAGAAAAGAGGCTGCCCGTAAGGAACAGTCTCTTTTCGATTAAAACTGAAAACTCTAATAAAAAGGTTCATATTTCAGAACCTCCTTCCCAATTTACCTGTAAGACACAGGACTAATTTATTTCTTCACGGTTATTATCTTTTTTAAAAAAAATGGTTATTAGTTTTAAAAAAAAAATTAAATTTTAAAAAAACCAGCCTTCCAAAAAAGTAATTTCTCCTGTTAAGGAAGGTGGTAAGATTTATGAATAGAATCATGTTTATTAGCTTTTCAAAATTTATCTTTGTGCTTTTTTAGTGCTTCCTTTCTATTCAATAAATTTATAAACGGCTTAACTAATTTTATTTTTCTTTGATTTTCTGGTTCGAAATTATAACCTTATGGTGAAATAAAAAAACAAATGTGGTCATTATTCATAAATTAAGACAATGCCATTGCTGTCTTTTTATTTATTAATTACCTGATTTTCAATTTGTAAATTTGTAAAGTAGAAATAATACTATACCCTGTTTTAATTCATTAATCTTTGATAAAAAATGATCTATTTTGTGTACTTTTGAGGACTTAACACACAGGATTATTTAACAGGGTGAAAAAAAAATTATTTTTTATTCTTTTTTTCGGGTTTTTTAGTTTAGTATTATCTCAGGAAAGTTACAGCGATTATTATAAGCTTAGGCTGAAATATGAAGACTTTCCCGAAAATGATACGAAAGCATTTCCGTTTATTAAGCCGTATATTGATATGGCAAAAAAGGAGAAGAATTACCAAAAGCTGGTTCAGGGCTATAAAGATGCCGTTTATTTTTCTTCCTTAAACGAGAATAAACTGAAATATGCGGACAGCATGATCTGGGCCGCCAATAAAACGAATGATGATGATCTTAAAATTGTCTCCCATATTGATAAAGGCGTTATTTATTATTATCATTATAAAAAATTTCAACTCGCTCTTAACGAATATCTGGAAGCATACAAATATTCAAAAAATACTAAAAATGAATATCTGAAGTATCAGAATCTTTATCATATCGGGGTTGTAAAAAGTTATCTCGGCTACTATGAAGACGCTTCACAGCTTTTTACAAAATGTCTGGTTTATTACAGAGAGAAAGCGAAAGAAATAACAAAACTTCATCCCAACGAAATTTACAATAATAGTAAAGGATATTTCAACAGCCTTCATCAGCTTATTATCTGTTATCGGAATCTCGGGAAAGACGGAGAAGCAGATGAAGCAATACAGACTGGTCTTTCTGAAGTAGGGGATAATCCGGAATATGCTTTAGAGAAAGGTTATTTTATTTTAGCCAAAGGAATTTCAGAATATAAAAAAAATCAATTTCAGGAAGCTTTAAAAGATTTTAATCAATCGCTGCCCGTTATTAAAGAAAGCCGCGATTTTGCAAGACTTTCGGTAAGCTATTTCTATATCGGGAAAAGTTTTTCAGGGCTTAAAAAGACCAGACAATCTATTGTTTATTTTAAAAAAATTGATTCTATTTTTCAGAAACATCAGTTTATTCTTCCGGAGCTGAGAGAAAATTACGAACTCCTGATCGATTATTCCAAAAAAGAGAAAAATCAGGAACTTCAGTTATATTATACAAGTCAGTTACTTCGTGCAGACAGCATCATGTCCAAAGATTTCATTTATCTGTCTCCGAAAATTCATAAAGATTATGACACCAATACCTTACTGGAAGAAAAAAATAAACTTCAGAAAATAAATTATCTCGGAACTGTTATTATTATCGTTTTGATTATCTGGGGAATCGGTCTGGTTATTCTGCTTACCAGAAGGCATAAAAAATCTAATGAAATTCAGAAAAAATATATTATGGTGGAAAAGAAATTTATGGCAAGCCATAAGAAAGAAGAGGCGGATGAAATAAAAGAAGTTGTTCCACAGATTGAAGAAAAAAAGCTGACGATTACAGAGAATAAAGTTGAAGAGCTTCTGAAAAAACTTAAAACATTTGAAGATAAAAAAGGTTTTACACAAAAAGGCTTAACCATTGGCAAATTAGCCGCCCAACTAGGTACTAATTCAAACTACCTCTCACAAGTGATTAACGAATATAAAAAGGCAAATTTCAATAAATATTTAAGCGAACTCAGAATCAATTACATTACCAATCTGCTTTTTGAAGATAAAAAATATCTGAAGTACAGCATCGAAACCCTCGCAAAAGAATGCGGAATAGCTTCCAGACAGAACTTTTCTGATCTTTTCTACGAAATCAACGGAATTCGTCCGACGGATTTTATTAAGAAAAGAAGAGAGGAATTGACAGGAAAATAATAAAAACATTGATAATCAATAGATTATAAAATTTATTTGTTTGGATGTAAAGATTAGAAATAGGATAATTTAGGATTCATTTACTTATATATCTATTATAAATACTGTACTAGGTTTTGTACTTTTGATTATTAATTAACAATACTAAGAATCTTGTCATGCATTAAGATAAACTCGTATTAATAAATTTTGAATAATTATGAACTCAATAAAAATAAAACACAATCTTTACGATATTATTTTCTTACTATTTATAGGAATTATATACATATTTTCAATAGCTAAAGATCCTGCACTTGGTGATAGTCTGGCTTTTACATTACAAGGATATAAGGGGTTCGATTTTTCTTCGAATGCAACTAATCACCTGCTGTTTTCCAATCTATTATCACTGCTTCATAAAATATTTCCTTTTATAAAAATACATTTTCTGTTTGTTTCAGTAAGTATCCTATCAGCGATATTGTCTTTATTATATCTGAGAAAATTATTAATAATATTAGAAGTTTCTTCCAAATCTTCTTTCATATGTATAATGATTTTAGGACTTTCATTTACATTTTGGAGGCAGGCAATCATAACAGAAGTTTATACATTTTATTTACTGTTTGTAATTTTATTTCTCATCAATTTATTTAAATTTAATCAGAGAAAAGAAATTAAATATTTTTATTATTTGTCTGTTTTATTAGGTATCCTTTTTTTGATACATATTCAGACGATTCTTTTTTTATTTCTTTATTTTTATTTCATTTTTAGAAATTTCTCTATCTTAAAAAAACATATTATTTATGGAGGGTTAATACCGATTCTTTTATTTTCAGTTTTATTAATTCCGGTATTTATGGGGCATCAGACTTTTATAGCTATTTTTACAGATAATTCCTATGAAAGTTCTCTTTTTAATTTTGATCCATCAATTATTTTTAAAAGTATTATAAGAAATATCGTCTTTTTTATATACAATTTTCTGTTTTTTTCTGTATTTTTATTCTGGGGCTTAAAAAATAAAACCTATGGTGATTATATACTTGTAGGCATTATTCCCTTTTTAATTTTTTGTATAAAACACAATGTATCCGATTCATATGTTTTTCAATTGGTTCCTTATATTTTTTTATTGATAATTATTGGAAGAGGATTGGATCATTTTCCTAAGATCTATATAATTTTACCATTATTTTTACCTTTAATTTATTTTGCTTCTTACAAAGTAATTCAAAAAACATCCTTAGGAAGGAATTTTGAAAAAGAAAAATATTATAAAGGAGGTATTAGATACATGATGTTTCCGCCATTAAAAGGGAACCCTGATTGGGATTACTTTATTCAAAAATATAAGGAAGATTCTCTTTATAATAATCCTGATATACAATATTTGGATCCTGCCATTAAAGAATGGGATAAAATCAGAAATAAAAATTAGTCTTATCCTGAACGCGAATCAGTTGAGGTATTTTAGATCCTATCCACTTTATTACATCAATCCAAAATCATCAATTCAAAAAAATTTCAAAACTAAAAAATAACACGTCGAGTTTTGTCGCATTACTGCAATAGCTTTGTCTTATCAAAATTACGAAGTTATGGAACTGCCATTATATCTAAGTTTTAACGAATTTGAAAATACCTATTACGACAACCTTGAAAAATGGTTTGAGGAATATCAGAATACAAGTGAAACCGACTATCTGAAAGCACTTTCGGATCTCTACAGTCCTTTTTTGTATTACAACTTTGCCAACGACAGAATTCAGGCGGATGCTTCCCTACAGATTAAAGACTGCTTTTTTCCTTATCACGATAAAATCGGGATTTCTTTCTGCACTACCTGTGAAAATGGAAAGCCTGCCAGAAATTCAAAAAAAATCAATCATCAGTTCGAATGGAAAACCGTTACGATGATGGAATATGCACAGCATATTTTGGATAAAATCAACAGATACTTGTCTAAAAATAACATCAAGGAAGGTAAAAATGTACTGGATTTTATCAACGATTTTGAAATCATCACTTCGCGTGAAGGAGCGGGATATTGTGTGAATTACAACCAACATCAGGCGACAATTCCTTTTCTGAAAGCTTATCTTCCGGTTCACGGACAAACGGTAAATATTGCGGTATACAGAGATTTTCTGTTTTCCGTTGTTCAGATCGCAGAATGTATTGATCAGAAATTAAAAGAAGTGCAGGCTTTTGAAAGCATGATCTATTCAAAACTGAAATCAGAAGCGAAATTTAAAGTACAGATGAGCCATCAGTTTTTAACGATGTGCAATTAACCAAAACACCAAAACATTCATATAGCTAAATTGTAGTTTGAAATTAGTTGGTACTTTTTCAAACAGAAAATCCCGGTTGAAAAACTGGGATTTTTTATTGTTTGATGGTTGTTTTTTTATTCAGCTTCACGATATTGCCTCAACCAATTATCAAAATTTTCTTATATTTTTCGTGTGCAGAACTAATAATTTCAGGTCTTAAATTTTAACCACTGAAAATCAAAAATTCAGGCAAACTTTAAATAAGCGTTAAAACCTAATTTCTAAAAACTGTTGTTGGTAGAAGCTATCATTTTATTTATTTCAGAGCTGACTCTTTCTATAATCCACTCTTGTTCGCTAGAAGATAAATCATTCCAGATATTATTATTTTCGTTAAAATCTGTTATTACATCTTCCAGAAATTCCGTTTTGATCTCAGAAACCCGAAGTGGATTATTCATATCTAATGTTCCTATTTTAGAGATGGCACTATTTAACCTGTTCTGTGTAATATAATTTCTCAATTCTTCTAGAATAAAAGACAAATCTTCTGTTTTAGAAGAAACATCCGGAATGAATGACCATTTTTGAGCTTCATGAAATTTATCCTCTTCATCAAATTCAGGATTTTTTAATTTAACGATTGGTCTTGATAATAAAGTGTTATCTGTTTGATTATAAGGTTTTATAACCACCCCTTCGATTAAATTATCTTGCAGATCCGGAAGGTTAAATTCTTTTGGAATAGTCGAGTTGATTCTGATATTGAAATTCATTGCTTCATTGAATTTTCCAATCAATAAAGGTCTTGCATGAAATATTTTAAATTGATTAAAATAAGCGAGTGAACTTTCATAATCCAGATAATATTTAGAATTTGAACCATTGTTCTCAATAGCAATATCAAAAGCGCAAAACTCAATGTCCGGTGTATAGTATACTCCGGTCTGAATTGCCTGTAAGTCATTTATGGCACTTACTTCAGGATGAGGATATTTGCCGCCAAAAAGCTCTCCGTAAATAATGTATTTCTCACCCTCTATTTCGTGGCTTAAATGTTCAAAAAGACGCAAAATATTATCTTCTAATTTGTTTACAACCAACTGGAAGCCGAAAAAATCATCTGTCCAATTGAGATATTCTTTTCTTTTTGCAAATTTTAGACTACCATTATCATACACAAAGCTAAAGTTTGCACCATGTACTTTTTCCGTTACAACCCATTTTAATTTTTCCATTTGGGAAAAATCATGTTCATTCAGTCCCAGCTTTTTTAAACTATTAGGCATTTTTTCATACCCTGAAAATTCACTCATTATTTCCTGATTCTGCGTTTTAAATTTCTTTTAATATCCAAATTTACGCACTGCGTAAAATGCAATATACATATTATTACGTTTATTTCTTAATGTTTAAGCCAATTTCAAAGGTAACCATTAAAGTCGCAAAAGAAAGCAATACGGTTAATCTTTGGTAAATACAATAAAAAAAGGATCAGGCTTTTGATAATACGAAGAGTGTTAAAACAAAAAAGTCTCAGGTGAAACCTAAGACTTTTTATCTGCAGAAAGGAAGGGATTCGAACCCTCGATACAGTTACCCGTATACTACCTTTCCAGGGTAGCTCCTTCAACCACTCGGACACCTTTCTTTATTCGAGACTGCAAAAATAGACTATTTTCCGGAATCTGCAAACTCAAAATGCAATTTTATCCGGAAATTTCTCCACAAAGGCTTTTGGAGAAGTTTTCAGCGAAGTTTCCTGTGTAATTTGGGTTGTCTATTAAATGCATTGCTTTAGTAATCGCACTTTCGGCAGTAATATCCGTTCCGCTGATGGCTCCGATTCTTGAAAAAATATTGCTGTTTTCATACTTTCCAAATGATATTCCGCCTGAAATACACTGACTTACCACCACGATTTCAGTTCCGTTATCCCGGATCTGCTGCAATGTTTCCACCGTTTTTTCACTGCTGAAAATAGTTCCCGAGCCAAAAACCTGAAGAATAAGAACCTTCATTTTTGGAATTTCTTTAAAATGATTCAGATTCATCCCCGGAAAAATTCTCCAGAAAATAACATCTTCCGAAATATGATCGTCTACATGAAATTCAATATCCGGATCACAGCGGTAAAGATTATCTTTGATAATATTTAAATGTACTCCGGATTGCCCGAGAATAGGGTAGTTCGGACTTGCATAGGCATCAAAATACTCCGCAGAATATTTCAAAGTGCGGTTTCCTCTCAACAGTTTATATTCAAAATAAATGGCTACTTCCTGAATAACCGCTTCGTCATTTTCATACAAACTTGCATAATAAAGACTCGTGAGAAGATTTTCTTTCGCATCGGTTCGTAAATCTCCGATCGGAAGTTGGGAGCCCGTTAAAATAACCGGTTTTTTCAATCCTTTCAGCATAAAACTTAATGCGGAAGCGGTGTAAGACATCGTGTCTGTACCATGCAGAATTAAAAATCCGTCAAACTGGTGATAATTTTTCTGAATATAATGAGCGATAATTTTCCATTCTTCAGGTCCCATGTCGGAAGAATCCAGCGGTTTTTCAAAAGGATGAACAAAAACTTCACATTCCATCAGCTTCATTTCTGGCATTTTTTCGAAAATATTTCCGAAATCAAACGCACGGAGGCTTCCGCTTTCATAATCTTTCTCCATTCCGATCGTTCCACCGGTGTATATCAACAGGACTTTTCTTTTCATACAGGACTTTTCTTAGATTTTTATCCTCCATTCGCAGGATTCCTCAAATTTACGTTAATTTGCAAAGATTTGAAAATGAATGAAAGATTTACAGCAAACTTTTGAGTATTTAAAGCAGTTTTTAACGGAGGAAAGATTAAGTAAAATTGAGCATTTTGCGCCGGAAAGTTCAGATTTTATTCTTCCGGTCGTAGAAGATGTCTATCAGTTCAGGAATGCAGCCGCAATTGTACGTTCTGTGGAAGCGTGCGGTTTTCATAAAGTGGTGGCCTTGCAGGAAGAATACAGTTTTGAACCCAATCTTCGCGTTACAAAAGGCGCAGATACGTGGGTAGAAGTGGAAAAAATGCCGAGAAGCATGGAGTCTTTCCAAAACATAAAAGACAGAGGCTATAAAATTGTTGCGGTTTCGCTGGAGAATAATGCTAAAATGCTGCCCGAATACGAAATTACAGAACCCATTGCTTTGGTTTTCGGAACCGAAATGGAAGGTGTTTCTCAGGAAATTCTGGATTTTGCCGACGAAACGCTGGCAATTCCGATGTATGGTTTTACCCGAAGTTTCAATGTTTCCGTAGCCGCTTCTATTTGTATGTATGAACTGAAGCAGAAATTATTAAAATCTGATATTGATTATAAACTGAATGAAGAAAAACTCTTAAGGATGAAAATCCGTTGGGCAGTAAACTCCATCAGAAGCGGACAGCAGATTTTTGATAAATATTTGAAGGATAATGATCTTGAATTATGAGATTAACGGTGCTTTTCGCAGTTCTGATAGTGATAGGCTGCAATAAAAAGACTGATAATATACCTCAAGCTAAAATTGATGTTGATACTTTTTCACAAAATCTCATTGAAGAAGAACCTGAAGATACTACAACGGTTTCCTTTTCAAAAACCTTAACCGGAAACGGATATTCTTATACATTAAAAGGAAGACAGAATATTAATGATGGAATCAATTTTAAATCAATTGATATTTTTCATCAGAAGAAACTTCATCAGAGAATTATTTTTGATACGGTTTCTGTTTTAAATGAGTCTGAAGCTTATTTTAATGTAAGTCAGGATGTAAATTTTGATGGATTTAAGGATTTGGAAGTTATAAATCAGGTGGGAAATTACTGGTCTTCATCAAGTTTCTGGCTGTACAATAAAAAAACTAAAAAGTACGATTATTACAAGCCAATGGATACGATCATTAATCCTGTAGTTGATAAAAAAAATAAAGCAATTACATCAACTTATCATGTCGGTCCGGTAAACTATTACTATAAAGTATATGAGTGGAAGCATAAAAAGCTAACCATGATCCATTATCAGGAAGATGAAGATAATGGTTTCTAAATCATCTGATTATAATTCCACGCGGCAACAAAAATTCCGGCGGTCTCTGTTCTCAGTCTCTGATTTCCCAAAGAAACTGCTTTGATATTATTTTCAGCTAAAAAAGAAATCTCTTTTTCCGAAAAATCGCCTTCAGGGCCAATCAGAAAAGTGATATTTTGCAATCCGGGAATCTTATTGAGTTCCGTTCTTTCTAAATTCTCGTGGCAGTGCGCAACAAACGTATGTTCAGGATCAATATTTTTAAGAAAATCCTGAATTTTTTTTACATCGTTAATAATGGGAAAATGAAATCTTAAACTCTGTTTGGATGCAGCAATTGCCTGCTTTTTAATTTTATCGAGATTGATATTTTTACGCTCTGTTTTTTCCGTTTGGAGAAAAGTAATTTCGGAAATTCCCATCTCCACTGCTTTTTCAACGAAGAATTCAATGCGGTCAATATTTTTCGTCGGAGCAATTGCAATATGAAGTTTCGGACTGAAATTAGGAAGATTATTTTTAATCTCATCTACTTCAATATGGGCTTTTTTACCTTCAATCGTCAGTTTTCCGGAGGCAAGATTTCCTTTTCCGTCTGTTACATGAATGGCTTCACCGTTTTTCATCCGAAGAACTTTTACAATGTGTTGTTGTTCTTCATCGTTAATCGTTACCACATTTCCTTCAATTTCGCCGTAAAAAAGTTTCATATTTAAATATTTAGAATCTGCCTGAATTTTCTAACTGACTATTAAAAATAAGTTTCATTTTCGCTTAAAAATGCCACTCCTGTTTTTATCGTTGTATAAATATCGCCTTCACAATCTCTGTAGGAACAGGTGTAAATTTCCTCAATCCATTTATTATTCATGAAAATCAAATTCAGATATTCGTTTTTTCTTAAATTATTTTTGATGGATAAATAATCTCCTTCTTTCGGTTTATATTCAAAACTGAAAACATTTTCTGCATTGATCTGTTCAATAATTTCTTCCTTGATATTCTGAACATATCCCGTTTCTGAGCTTGCCGGAAAATAATCGGCGAAATACTCCGATGCTTCATTTTTTCCCGTCACCGTTTCTAAGATCCAGTAATATTTGGAGTTTTTCTTAGAATGTTTGCCAAGTATTTTTTCCTCTAACAGTATTTTCATAAATCGTATTTTGCGGTTGCTGAAGTTCTCAGATCAGTAAATTCTCCCCGCTCAAATTTTAACTGAGCAACCATCGCAATCATCGCAGCATTATCCGTAGTATATTCAAATTTCGGAATGTAAATATTCCAGCCCAGTTTTTCATGATTGTCCTGCATCGCCGTTCTCAAAGCCGAATTTGCCGAAACTCCTCCTGCAATCGCCACTTCATTAATATTTAAATCTTTGGCTGCCTTTTCCAGTTTTTTCATCAGAATTTCAATAATCGTTTTCTGTACCGAAGCGCAAAGATCATTCATGTTATTTTTAATAAAATCGGGATCTTTTTTTACCTCTTTCTGAATAAAATACAGCACAGAAGTCTTAATTCCGCTGAACGAATAATCGTAATTTTCTAATTTAGGTTTATTGAATGTAAAAGCATCCGGATTTCCTTCTTTAGCCAGTCTGTCTATAATAGGACCTGCCGGATAATCAAGGTCGAATATCTTCCCGATTTTATCAAATGCTTCTCCTGCTGCATCATCAGTAGTTTTCCCGATAATTTCCATATCGAAATAATCTTTCACCAGAACAATCATCGTATGTCCGCCGCTCACGGTAAGACATAAAAAAGGGAACTTTGGCGGCACAGGATTTGCATCCTCGATGAAATGGGCTAAAATGTGCGCCTGGAGATGGTTTACCTCAATAAGCGGAACATCCAAACTCATTGCCAAAGACTTAGCAAATGACGTTCCCACAAGAAGAGAACCTAAAAGTCCCGGTCCGCGTGTAAATCCTATCGCAGAAATTGCATTTTGTTGTATATTTGCTTTGGTTAAGGATTTTTCAACAACGGGGATAATATTTTGCTGATGCGCACGCGAAGCCAGCTCAGGAACCACACCGCCATATTCTTTATGGATCGCCTGATTCGCTGCAATATTCGAAAGAATAGAATTTCCCTTGATGATAGCTGCTGATGTATCGTCGCAGGACGATTCAATACCTAAAATTATAGAGTCGCTCATAATAATGGCAAAGTTAGAGAATAATAACGAGAATGAGAACAAAAAATCAGTAGCTGGTAACTTAGGTAATCAGGTACAGAAAGCTGTTGAAAATGCGGAAGGTGTTGTAAAAGAAACAGTTAAAGAAGCATCCGAACTCGCTTCAGATGCAATTAATCATCCCATTGAAACGGCTGAAGAGTTTGGAAAACAGGCGGTAAAAGACGTTACAAGTTATTCATGGTGGGCAAAACTTCTATTGATTCTCTTCTGGCTGGGTTTAGCTTTGGTGGCAGCCATTTTTATAATTATTAATCTTCCTTCCACAAAACAGTGGGCAGCAGATCAGGCGTTACAAATTGTTAACCGCGACTTTAAAGCACAAATGTCAACCGAAAGTGTTGAGGTTAATTTTTTCGGAAATGTAAAAATCAAAGGATTAAAGATCAAAGATTATAAAGGATACGATTTTATTCAGTCCAAAGAATTTATTGCTAATTCCAACTGGCTTTCTTTAGCCTCGAATATCACTAAAAATAATTCGCTGAGTTTCAATTCTCTTACGTTAAAAAATGCAGATGTAAAAGTGATTACATACAAAGGCGACAGTATTTCAAACTTCATCCGTTTTACCAAGCTGTTTGACAGCGGCAAAAAGAGAAACCCCAATAAACCTCCGTTTCAGCTGGACTCGAGACTGCAGATTCTGGATTCTAAAGTTTCCATCGTTAACCTGAATTCTCCGGGCGAAAAAGGGAAGTGGTTAACGGCAACTAACTTTAACCTGATTGCTCCCAATGTAAAAGTAAACGGAAGAAATATTTCTGGAATAATTAATAATATGTCTTTCACCACAACAAGATGGGGAAAATCTCATTTTGTGGATACTTTTTCTACCGAACTTTCCATGACGCCGGAATATCTTTTCCTGAAAGACCTTACTTTAAATACAGATCACTCGCTTTTACAGGGAGATATTAAATTTAACCTTCACAATGACGGTTCATGGGCAGATTTTGCAGATAAAGTAAAATGGGACATGAACTTAAAACAGGGAAGCCAGTTAAGCGGATATGATATCAGTTATTTTGTGACCAACTGGGATAATTTTAAACCTTTCAATATTTCAGGGAAAATGACGGGTCCGCTGAATGATTTTAAGCTGGATAATTTTCTCATCCGAAATCCTGATGTAAATATTGCCACCAAAAAAATGAAGGTGAATAAACTACTGAAAGGAAACTTTTTAATTGAAACCAATGATCTTTCCGCAGACTTTACCTATAAGGATCTGAAAGCGATGATGCCTTCATTCATCGCTAAAAAAATGAAAAACTTCGCGGATGATTTCGGAAAATTAAAATATAACGGAACCGCAAGTGTAAATCCGAATCGCGTTTACGTTGCAAACGGAAATCTGATGACGGGAATCGGGCAGGCAAAAATCACAAATTTTTCTTTAACGGAATACAGCTCTCCGATGCCGAAATATGCCGGAATAGCCGAAGTAAAAGATCTTAATACTTCCGTGATTACAAAAAACAAATCCGTAGGATTAATTTCTGGGAAGTTCAACATCAATGGGCAGAGTTTTGATGTGAATACGATGAAACTTACAACTAAATCACAGATTTCCAGCATAGAGATCATGAACAAGGAAATCAATAATCTGTATCTCGACGGATTATTGGATCATAAAAAATACAACGGACTCATCACCGTGAATGATGAACAGGCAAAAGCAACCATAAAAGGATTAATTGATTTCAGCACTCCACGAATTTCAATGGATGTGAATGCTGATGTAAATTACCTGAACATGAATTATTTTACCAATAAACCCGGAAACCAGATTGTAAGCGGAAAGGTGACTGGTAAAATGGCTATGTCTTCCATTAACGATTTAGCGCTGGATGTAGAAGCCAGAGGAATTAATTTTGCAACGGCAACCCAGAAATACTCCATCCCGAATGCAAAAGTGAAAACCTTTGTGGAAAACGGAGGCAGAGTTATTGCTGTGGATGCTCCGGGAGCAGTGAACGGAAAAATTTCAGGACGATACAATCTTGGCGATCTTGCGGGAATGGTAGAAAACGGACTCAATAAAATTCTTGTGGGACCTGCACCAAGAAAAATATACCGAGGACAGAGCTTTGCCATGAATTTTGATGTTCAGCAAGGTTTGGTAAGCTATTTCTTACCGGATCTTAAAATTCCGCAGGGTGCAAAAGTGGAAGGGCAGTACGACGGAAACTCCAATAACCTGATCCTGAATCTTGATGCGGCTTCACTGAAATATATCATGACGAAAACTCAGGAGATTACAGAAGCAGACAAAGCTTTGGCTGCTGCGAATCCCGAGTATAAAATTAACGAAAGAGATAAAATTACCAGGGACAGCGCAATGGTAGACAGCGTTATGGTAAGAATCAATACCGCGAATCTTAATGAGCAGATTTATGCTAAAATCAACAGGGTTTTATACAATAAAAATGTCCTTAAAGATATTACGTTAAGCGGAAGAAATGAAGATAATACCATTCTTCATCTCGCAACAAAATTTAAACACGGAAGTCCTGAAGATGAGCTTGATGACAATCTGAAAGAATACGCGATCAACGTCAATCAGTCTACCAATGCAGGAGGTGATTTTGTTTTCAGATTTGAACCAACTGAGGTGAAGTTTAATGATGTAACATGGGCTATTGATACCAGTCCGGAACTTAATCATTCCATCACTTACCGTAAAAAAGAAGGCGATTTTGATATTCAGAATCTCCGGATTTTTTCAGACAACAGTGCATTGTTTATAAAAGATGCCCAGTTTAAATCTGCCAAGGATTTTTATGTAGATGCGGAAGTGGATAATTTTGCCATCGAAAAGCTGCTGGAAATGCAGGCAGGAGGAAATTCTATGAACATTAAAGGTCTTGCAAACGGAAGTGTGAAAATTAAAATGGACAAAAACACGCTGCAGCCTTTGGTGGATATGACGATTGATGATATCATGATGAACGGAAACGATATGGGAGATATCACAATTTCTGCAACCAACAGTTATTCCCTGAATGTATACGATGTAGATATCAAAGTAAATTCCGCAGGAATTATCGGAAACAACAGTCTTCATGTAACCGGAACGGTAAATAATAATACTGAGTCGCCAATCATTGATCTTACCGCTGAAATGCGCGATTTTGATGTAGCCTTTGCCCAGCAGTTCGTGACTTCAGTTTTTGGAAATCTGAGAGGAAAAGCAACCGGAGACCTTAAAATTTCAGGAAAATTCAGCAATCTGGATTACAGCGGAGATATTGCACTTAAAGGATTCGGTCTGAAACTCTTGTTTACAGGTGTTGATTATTCTTTTGATGATACTGTAATTCCTTTAACCAAAGGTTTAGCGATTCTTAACAGCGTTGAGGTTCATGACGGAAGAACCAATTCAAAAGGAAATATTTCCGGTGCAATTCAGTTTGAGACCCTTTCATCAATGGGAGTCAACCTCGTGATGAGAGCCGATAATTTATTAATGCTGAATACTACCCAGAAAGATCTGGATTTATTCTGGGGAAGAGTTTACGGGCAGGGAGATTTATACGTAGACGGACCTGTTTCCGGTTTAAGTATTTCCACACCTAACATGAAAGCTTTAAGCGGAAGTACATTTACATTCAACTCAGGCTCTACTTCTAATGTGGAAGAATTTAAGATGCTGAGATTTCTGAAGGAAGGAAAAGACGGTCTGGTTACTTTGGATGAAAAGAAAAAATCCGGAGCGAACATGAATATTGATCTTGCTCTGGATGTAGATAAAGGGACAACCGTAAATGTTCTTATTGGAGACGATGTCGGAAATATTATGGTAAAAGGAGCTGCCGAAAAGCTTCGCTTCCAGATGAACCGACAGGGAAATATCGCCATGAACGGAACATATAAAGTAGATAACGGAACTTTTGTTTCCAAAGCGATTCTTAACAAAACGTTCCAGATTGAGAAAGGAAGCAGCATCCGTTGGGATGGAGATGCGATGAAGCCAGCTTTAGATATTACTGCAAACTATGTAAGAATGGTTTCCAACGCGGGTAAATATCTGAATATGGGGAGTCTACAGCCTATCAGTATTCTGCTTCAGGCGAATATTACCCAATCGCTGGTTGATCCTAAAATTGATCTTGACGTGACTGCGTTGGATGTTTCCAGCCAGATTAAAGAAACGTTGGCTTCAAAAATGAGCCAGGAAGGTGAAAAAGTTTTACAGTTTGGATCTGTTTTACTTTTAAGCTCTTTTAATGTTTCCGACACCGGCGGAGTGAATGTAAATGCGGCAGATCTTGCAGAAACACAGGGATACAATTTGTTATTAAAACAATTGGGATCTGTTTTAAATACCATGAGCAACGAATTCCAGATCGACCTGAATTATGTAAAAGGAGATCAGTATTCCAATGTAGGAGACCGTGCAAATGCAGGAGTTAGTTTTGCGCTTTCACCAAGAGTAAAAGTAAAAACAGGATTGGGAATTCCACTCACGAAAACTGAAAATACAGACGTTAATTATCTTTCCGGAGAAGGGACGATAGAGTACGATATTTCCAAGAAAAATGACGGAAGTCTTCTGTTAAGGGGATATTCCAAACCTTCGAACATCGGAATGGTAAACGGAGCCGGATCAAACGGAACTGCGAATCAGGCATACGGAGCAGGTATTGTCTGGTCTAAGAGTTTTAATTCTATATTTAAAAAGAAGAAAAAAGATAAAAAACAAACGGCTGAGCAAACTGAAATAAAAACAGATTCTGTAAAATCAGGGAGTAAATAATCAGAATATTTTAATGATTTTTGTCATATGTGTTAATTATTGTTAATGTTTGATATAATTTTTTTTGTTAAATTATTTTTTTTAAATTTGCAAAAAATATGTAGATTTTTTAAAGAAATTGTAATTTAACTAATATGAACTATCAACTGGACGAAATAGACAAGAAAATTCTTGATTTCTTAGTAGAGAACACAAGAATGCCTTTTACAGAAATTGCTAAGCAGATGGATGTTTCTGCGGGTACAATTCACGTAAGAGTGAAAAAGATGGAGGATGCAGGTATTATTTTGGGATCATCTCTTAATATAGATTACGGAAAGTTAGACTATCACTTCACCGCTTTTATCGGAATCTTATTAACCAAATCTAACAGAACTCAGGAAGTTCTGAAAGAATTATCTACTATTCCAAACGTAATTGAAGCTAGCGTAATTTCAGGAAAGTATAATATTTTCTGTAAAGTAAGAGCTAAGAATACAGACGATGCAAAGAGAATCATCTACCAAATCGATGATATTCAGGATGTAATGAGAACAGAAAGTATGATTTCTATGGAAGAATACTTAAGTGATAAAAACAGACTGATTAACGCGATCTCTGTATAATCAAATTTTAAACGAATTATATAAAAGAACTTATGAAATCTCTCATAAGTTCTTTATTTTTGTAGTTATGGAAGAATACAGCTATTTTGATGAAGATCCGAAGAAAGGGTGGGGTTTCATCCTTGCTTTTGCGGCATTGCTCTTGTTTACGGTTATGGGATTCGGGATCGATCTTGATGAATATTTGCAGCACGAAATCCTGAATATTCCGGCTTGGTACGCCTACACTGTTTTCGCAATTGATGCTTTAATGGTGGTAAGTCTTGTGCTTATGTTTTTTTACAGAAAAATAGGCATCTTTGCTTTTCCCGCGTTATTGGTTCTGCATTTCTTCATGCACAACTATTACTTATCTACTTTCCTTTACACCGACGTTACCAATCTTTTCCTTTTTACAGGTTTCGGAATGCTGGCAATAATTCCGAAATGGAAGTTTTTTAGGTAATTTAATAATACAATAAATTGAGAGCGGGGTTTGTCCGCTTTTTTTATGGATGTAAAAGACTTCTTTTTTGTGATAGATAAATTTTTATCACAATTATAGACAGAATAGTCTGTCTGTTTTTAAAATTTTGTATTACCTTTGACTTATCAAAAACAAAAGAATGGTATCACCTAAAGAAAGAATCATACAAACTACGTTTGAACTATTTGCTAAGCAAGGATATAATTCCACGGGAATAAATCAGATCATTGCCGAAGCAAAAGTAGCAAAGGCAAGTTTTTATCAGTATTTTAAATCGAAAGAAGATTTGTGTATAGAATTTCTGAACGTAAGACATGATTATTGGTTTGGGGAGCTTAACAAATTTGTATCCGGAGAAAAAGATGTAAAATCAAAACTGATCGCTTCTTTTGATTTTTTAATAGAAATGAATCGGAAAGAAAATTTCAGAGGATGCAGTTTTCTTAATATTTTATCTGAAATTCCGACGGATAACCTAAAAATACTGTCTGTTATACAAAGTCATAAACAGGATTTGAGAGATCATTTTTCATCATTACTGGAAGATCCGGATCTTTCTGATCATGTCTATCTGCTTTTTGAAAGCTCAATTGTAGAAAGTCAGGTTTTCAGATCAAATGAATTAATAGAAAAATCGAAAAAAATAGTTAACAATCTAATACATTAAAAATGGAACAGAAACACCCACTTCCACCGTTCACTTTAGAGTCAGCCCTTGAAAAAATTCAGCTTGCAGAAGATGCATGGAACAGTCAGGATCCTGAAAGAGTTTCCAAAGCCTACACTGTAGACAGTGAATGGAGAAACAGAGACCAGTTTGTAAATGGCAGAGAAGAAATTGTAAAATTCCTCAGCAGCAAATGGCAGAAAGAATTTAATTATAAACTGAAAAAAGAATATTGGGCGCATGCAGATAACCGAATTGCTGTACGTTTCGAGTATGAATATCAGAATAAAGAAGGAAACTGGTTCCGTGCTTACGGAAACGAAAACTGGGAATTTGATGAAAATGGTTTGATGAGAAAAAGATTTGCAAGTATTAATGATTTAGCGATAAAAGAAGAAGACAGAAAGCTAAAATAATTTTCTTGGAATTTCGCAAGAAGTAAAGTTCTTTAAATTTTAACTCTGCTTTTAAGGTAAGAAAATGAGATTTTACTCAATCAGTTTTATCGAAGATGAAAATCCTTGTGCCTTAAAATGTCTAGATTCTGATAAAGCTTTGCTCCTTTGCGAAGATATCAACAAACGAAAAAGCATCCAAAAAGGATGCTTTTTTATTTATTTTTAAAAGAATTATTTATCTAAAATTCTCTTCACTGCTTCTTTCACGGCAGCAGAATCAATTTTATATTTCTTCATCAGTTCAGCAGGGGTTGCAGATTCTCCGAATGTATCGTTTACCGCGACAAATTCCTGTCTTGTCGGTCTTTTTCTTGCCAACATTCCTGCAACAGATTCTCCCAGACCACCGATGTAATTGTGTTCTTCCGCTGTTACGATTTTTCCTGTCTTTTCAACAGATTTTAAGATGATTTCTTCGTCCAAAGGTTTAATCGTGTGGATATTGATTACTTCACATGAAATACCTTCTTTTTCAAGCTCATCTGTGGCAAGTAACGATTCCCAAACCAAATGTCCCGTCGCAACAATGGTTACATCCGTTCCTTCCTGAAGCATAATTCCTTTTCCGATCTCGAAAGGCATATCTTCCGGAATGAAAACCGGAACTACCGGTCTTCCGAATCTTAAATAAACAGGACCTTCAAAATCAGCAATCGCCAGAGTAGCTGCTTTTGTCTGGTTGTAATCACAAGGATTGATCACCGTCATTCCAGGAAGCATTTTCATCATTCCGATATCTTCCAAAACTTGGTGTGTTGCACCGTCTTCACCCAAAGTAAGACCTGCGTGAGAAGCACAGATTTTTACATTTTTATTGGAATATGCAATAGACTGACGAATCTGATCGTAAACTCTTGAAGTGGAAAAGTTAGCGAAAGTTCCCGTAAAAGGAATTTTTCCTGTAATGCTCAAACCGGCTGCAAGACCCATCATATTCGCTTCCGCAATACCTACCTGAAAAAATCTTTCAGGAGCCTTTTCAATGAATTTTTCCATCTTCAAAGAACCGATAAGGTCTGCACAAAGCGCCACAACATTAGGATTTTTATCTGCAAGTTCAGCCAATCCGGCTCCGAATCCTGAACGTGTATCTTTTTTTTCTGTATATGTAAATTTCATTTTTTTCTAATTATTAATTAAGATTACTTATTACCAATTACTCATTACTAATAATTAATAATCAGCCGGAGCCTCTAAGTATAACTGTTTGAAAGCTGTTTCCAGTTGCTCATCATTCGGCGCTTTTCCGTGCCAAGCGTGAGTTCCCATCATATAATCTACACCGTAACCCATCTCTGTATGAAGAATAATAGCAACAGGTTTTTCTTTTCCGGTTTCAGTTTTTGCTTTTTCGAGAATGGCAATTACAGCTTCAAGATCGTTACCGTTTTTCTCTTCCAGAACTGTCCATCCGAAAGCTTCCAGTTTTGCATGAAGATTTCCTAAAGAAAGTACGTTATCTGTACTTCCGTCGATCTGTTGTCCGTTATAATCGATGGTAGAAATAATATTGTCTACTTTTTTGGCTGCTGCGTACATAAATGCTTCCCAAACCTGACCTTCCTGCAATTCGCCATCGCCGTGAAGAGAGTAAACCAAAGAGCTGTCTCCGTCCAGTTTTTTACCCTGAGCTACGCCCAAAGCTACAGAAAGCCCCTGTCCTAAAGAACCTGAAGCTACTCTTACGCCCGGAAGACCTTCGTGAGTCGTCGGGTGTCCCTGTAATCTTGAATCTAATTTTCTGAATGTACTAAGCTCCTGAACCGGAAAAAATCCGAATCTTGCCAAAGTAGAATAGAATACCGGAGAAATATGTCCGTTAGAAAGATAGAAATGATCTTCATTTTTACCTTCCATCGTGAAAGGAAGATGATAGTTCATTACCTTTCCGTAAAGGGCTGTGAAATATTCAGTACAACCTAAACTTCCTCCCGGGTGACCGGAATTTACAGCATGAACCATTCTTAAAATGTCTCTTCTGATTTGTGTAGTAAGAGATTTTAACTCTTCGATACTTTTACTCATTATATAAGATTTATTTGTGTGCGAATTTACAATTTTTTGATGGGTTACGGAAATGGAAAAATCTGCGCTGAAAAATGCAGATTTTATTATTTAAAAGGAAGTCTGTTTAAAGTTTTTAATAGATTTCTAAATTTAAGTTTCAAACGCAAAGTCTTTATTTTCAGAGTTAACATTTTAAGATAAGCAAAGTGAAGCAGATTTCATCTGTCATTAAGCGAACGCTTCATCATCCGTCTCTGACGGAAATATCTTTGCTCAACTTCTCAAAAAAATAATAGGGTTTCTTTGCGTTTAATAATTATATATACTGTACTTTTTATTAACACAAAAAGAACTGTATTTGTCTGAAAATTATTTTTTAATTTGTTTCAACAGGTTTAAGACATTGATTTTTTTAAACAACCTTCAGATAAGATTTATGTTTTACCAACCAAAGCCCAATGAAAGTTAATAATCCATTCAGAACAATTAACTCTACCCCGATTTTGTAATCCGTATACGTTGTTACCAGATAATTGATAATGTACGTTGCTACCGGAGCTAAAATCGTTACCGCCAAAATTGAATATTTCCTTGAAATCTGAAACTTTGTGAAAATTCCGAAGGCAAAAAGTCCTAAAAGCGGTCCGTAAGTATAGCCTGCAATCTCCATGATGAGGTAAACAATCGATTTGTCATTCAACGCTTTAAAAACCATAATCAAAATAAAGAAAATGATCGTAAACGTTAAATGAACCTTCATACGAAGCTGTTTTTTCTCTTTCTCCGTCTTGTTTTTGTCTTCATTAAGATTCAAAAGATCTACGCAATATGAACTTGTAACAGCAGTTAAAGCGCCATCCGCAGATGGAAATAACGCTGAAATCAATCCGATAATGAAGATAACGGAAATGATCATCGGGAAATGTCCCTGAAGCGATAAAGCCGGAAACAGATCGTCTCCCATAATATTTTTAATATTACCCGCAGAATCTTTGAAACCGAAAATATTAGTAACCGTTTCTCCGTCTATTTTTCCATATTCTGCGCCGTTCTGCAAAGCAAAAAGATAAAGAAGACCTCCTAAAAAAAGGAATGCCAGATTCACAAAAAGCAGCGTTCCTGCGAAAGTGAGCATATTTTTCTTTGAATTTTTAAGATTATCCACAGAGATATTTTTCTGCATCATTTCCTGATCTAATCCTGTCATTGCAATCGTAATGAAAATTCCCCCTAAAATCGTTTTCAGGAAAAATGTTTTAGAATTCGGATCAAAATTGATGAAGTGGGTATAATTTTTCTGTTCTAAAATAGTATATGCTTCGCCTAATGATAAATTTAAATGGGATAAAATATAAACGATACAGGCAACGAGACTGATAATCATGAAAGACGTCTGCAAAGTATCGGTAATCACAATTGTTTTTACACCGCCTTCAAACGTGTATAAAAGCACCATTAACAGCAGAACTAAAGCCGTAACCCAGAAAGGAACGCCCAAACCTTCCAGAAGGAAAATCTGAAGAACGTTGACCACTAAATATAACCTTGCCGTTGCACCAATTGCCCTTGAAATAATAAAAAATATTGACCCGATCTTATGCGCTTCGACATTAAATCTTTTGCCTAAATACGTATAAATCGAGGTGAGGTTCATTTTATAATACAGCGGAAGAAGAATTGCGGCAACAATAAAATATCCGATGAAAAAGCCGATCACCATCATATAATATTCGAATCCGCCGTAGATGTATTCAGTTCCCGTCATTTTCCCGACTGTTCCGGGAACGGAAATAAATGTTACCCCGCTTAAGCTGGTTCCGATCATTCCGAAGGCAACGAGCCACCATTTACTTTTTTTATTCCCGATAAAAAACGACTGGTTATCAGAATTTCGGCTTGTAAAATAAGAAATAACCAAAAGTCCGATGAAATAGACAAAAACAAACAGCAAAAGAACAGTTCCGGAATTCATGCTTTAATTTAAATTTTAGCAAATATAGTTTTTTTCTGTTCTGTCCAAAAAGAAAAAACCTTCAGGATATATTTCCGGAAGGTTTTATATGTAAGGTTGAAGTTAAGACCGATAACTCAGAAGCTCAAACTTAATCTCAACCTTAGCTTAAAACTAAGCCTGTGTTTTATTTACCAGAACATCCTGAAGTTCTTCATGCTTCTGGAACGTAGCTTTGGCAAAAGGACAAAGCGGAATAATTGTTTTTCCGTTCTTTCTTGCAAAATCTACTGCTGCAAGAAGCATTTCTTTCCCAACGCCTTTTCCGTTGTATGCTTCTTCAACTTCCGTGTGATCGATGATGAATCTTTCTTCTCCAGCCCAGGTGTATGTCATTAATCCTGCGTGGTTTCCGTCTATGAATGCTTCAAAATTTCCGTGTTTCGGGTCGTTGGTTTGTTTTACTTCAATCATATTATGAAAATTTGGTTAGTATTTCTATATCGTTTGTAAGAATCTTATGAATCGGGCACGCATCTGCAATGGCGTGAAGTCTTTTCAGTTGTTCATCATCAAGATTTGTGCCTTCAAAGCTGATGTCTCTTTTGAAAATAGCTCTTTTCGTTAAAGGAAAATTTTCCAGTTCCACTTCAACGTTTATTTTTTCTACGCTCCATTCTTTTCGGTCGATGTACATTCTCAACGTTGCCGCTGTGCAACTTGCGAGCGAAGTGGCAAGAATTTCGAAAGGATTGAACCCTTTGTTTCCGCCGCCTTTGTCTACCGGCTCATCTGTAATAAGGGTATTTTCTCCCGCAATAACTTCGGTGTAGTATTTTTCTGTTCCTAAACTTGCTTTTACTGTGATTGCCATTATTTTTTTGTATTGAATTGATAACTCAGTGCGCCGGAAGGACACTGGTCGATTTGATTTTTAAGTTCTTCTGCGGTTGCATTTTCAGGTTTCAGCCATGGTCTTTCTTTCGGGTTATACACTTTTGGAAGTGTTTTTACACAGATTGCAGCGTGGATACATTTTTTAGGCTGCCAGATGACGGTAATTTCTCCGTTTACATATTCGTGTGTTTCCATATTAGTTTTCATTTAAAGTTTTTTCTATTCGCCTGTCCGGAATCAGCCACAGGAAAGCCACGGTATAATACAACCCTACAGCA
The DNA here is from genome assembly GCF_037146035.1 of Chryseobacterium sp. MMO-72. NCBI lineage: Bacteria > Pseudomonadati > Bacteroidota > Flavobacteriia > Flavobacteriales > Weeksellaceae > Chryseobacterium > Chryseobacterium sp. MMO-72. The sequence continues at coordinate 3,447 of NZ_JBBCWG010000021.1, read as the reverse complement.
ATATAAGGGTAAATAAATGATACAATAATCCCTGAGACATACAAAACAATGGATGCATTTTCCTTAAAACGGGAAGCAATGGCCTGTTTCAGTCTGGAATTTTCACCTTCAGCTTTTATGATGGCATTTTCCAGAATCGTATAGGCAATCGCACAAAGCACTAATCCGAATCCGTAAGTAGCCACCGGATTTTTGGCAAAATGAGTTTCCCCGATCCACTCTGTTGCAAAAGGCATTAAAGAAAGCCAGAACAGGAGATGAAGATTTGCCCAAAGAATTTTTCCGTTTACTTTTTTCACTGCCTGAAAAAGATGGTGATGATTGTTCCAGTAAATTCCTACATACAGAAAGCTGAAAATATACGCCAGAAATTTCGGGATAAGCGGTTTCAGGCTTTGCCAGTCGTTTCCTTCCGGAACTTTCAGTTCCAGTACCATAATCGTGATGATGATCGCAAGAACCCCGTCACTGAAGGCTTCTAATCTTCCTTTGGTCATTATTTGCGGATCGTATTTTTGAAATTTTCCACTTTATTATTAAGCTCTTTCAGCATTTCAGGATTAATGACACCGCTTTCCAAATCAAAATTTTCATAAAATTTAGGAAGCGAGAAAGTTTCTTTGATATCCGCTCCGAAATTCGGGAAAAATATTTTTGCCGTGTTCATCACATTTCCGCCGCCGTAACCTCCCGGAGAAGTGGACATCAGAAACATCGGTTTGTCCTGAAAAACTTTTACGTTGATTCTTGAAGCCCAGTCGAAAACGTTTTTAAAGGCTGCGCTGTATGATCTGTTGTGCTCTGCAAGTGAACAGATAATCACATCACATTCTTCTATTGCTTTCAAAAAATGGTGTGCTTCTTCCGGAAAGCCTTTCTTTTCACGATCTACAGAAAAAACAGGCATATCAAAATCATTCAGATCAATCAGGTTGATTTCTTCGTCCTTAAAATCTTTTAGAACAAATTTTACAAGTTCCCTGTTGATGGAAGTGGAAGAAGTGCTTCCTGCAAATGCTAATATTTTCATCACGTATGATTTTAAATTGTTATGGTTTTCTGTTTAAAATAGCTTTCGGAAGCGGTACATATTCGTTTTCATCTCCCGGAACCAAAGGAAAAGCATCGTGGTTCTGGTCGTGCCAGTTCACTTTTGCCTGATCGATCAGTTCTTTTTCGGAATTTACAAAATTCCAGAATATAAACCGCTCTTCTTCAAATGGTTCGCCGCCGAAAAGATAAACCGTTCCGTTTTCGCTCATGTCAAATTCGCAGAGTTGGGTGTTTTTGGCAATCATCAGTTGTTTAGATCCGTAAGAATTTCCGTCAGTAGAAACAGTTCCGTCCAGAACATACATGGCAGCTTCTCCGTAAAGATCTTTTCCGATGCTGATCTTTTTTGCTTCTTTGGTTTTAATTTCAATAAAAAACAGCTTACTGTGAACCGGAACCGGCGATTTTTTTCCAAAAGCTTCTCCTGCAATTAATTTATACTGAATTCCGTCTTCTTCCCAAACCGGAATTTCATCTGCTTCAATGTGGTGGAATGTGGGTTCAGACTGTTCCAGATGTTTCGGAAGCCCTACCCAGATCTGGAATCCGTGAAGTCTTTTGTCAGAATGCCGCAGGTATTCCGGAGTTCTTTCAGAGTGTACCACACCTTTTCCGGCAGTCATCCAGTTTACAGCTCCCGGTTTTATTTCCAGAGCACTTCCGATGCTGTCTCTGTGAAAAATAGATCCTTCCAGAAGATACGTTAATGTTGAAAGCCCGATGTGCGGATGCGGCGGAACATCAAGATTCTGATAATCTTTTAAGTCGGATGGTCCCATATGATCGATAAAAACGAAAGGTCCGACTGCTCTTTTTTCACGGAAAGGCAATAATCTTCCCACAAGAAAGTTTCCGATGTCCGCAGATTTTTCTTCTATAATAAGTCCGATGTTTGACATGATGTGTGTGATTTATTTGTATTAAATTTTTGTTTTGAATTTTGAGAAAACTTTCAGATAATGATTTAAAAATTTCAATTGAATCCGTCATTTCGACGCAGGAGAAATCTATTTAGCTTCATAGATTCTTCACTTCGCTTCCGCTACATTCTGAATGACAGAGAAATCATTAAAATATAAAATTAAGAAAAAGAACAGCTTGATGATGATTTTTAATTAAAATTAATCTGCAAGATAACCAAATCTCCCTAAATTGAAATCTTCAAAAGCCTGCATAATTTCTTCTCTGGAATTCATTACAAAAGGTCCGTGAGGAAAGATAGGCTCATTTAAAGGCATTCCGCTGATGACTAAAACGACTGAGTCTTCTGTTGCTTCTACCGTAAAATCTTCCCCTTCATTTTGAAACAGAACGAGATGATTGAGTGGTACTTTTTCTTCATCATTAACGATAATACTTCCTTCTATCACCAATGCTGCAGTATTGAAATTTTCGGGAAAGCTGAATGCTGCTTTTCCACCATTTTTCAGTTTTGCATTCATCATGTGAACCGGACTGAAGGTAAAAGCAGGACCTTTCTGATTTTGATATTCTCCGGCAATCACTTCAATATGTCCGTTTTCTCCAAGATCCACTTTCGTCATATCCGAATTTTTAATTGACTGATATTTCGGACAGCTCATTTTATAAACCGACGGAAGGTTTACCCAAAGCTGAACCATCTGAAAAATTCCGCCTTCTTTTGCCCATTCTTTTTCGTGATATTCTTTGTGAAGAACACCTTTTGCGGCAGTCATCCACTGTACATCGCCTTCACCGATAATTCCGCCACCTCCTGCGCTGTCATGATGCTGCACTTTTCCTTTATACGCTATGGTCACGGTCTCAAAACCTCGGTGCGGATGAACGCCCACTCCGCGAGGCTGATCTGTTCCGTTAAAGTGAAATTTTGAATTGTAATCGAGCATGATGAACGGATCCATCCTTTTCATATCCATTCCCTGAACGCCCGGAATAAAATTATGAACCCTAAAACCGTCGCCCACAAAATGCGCAGGTTTCGGAGATACTATTTTTTCTATTTTTTTAGTTGCCATAATATGGTTGTATTATGAAGCAAAGGTATTTTAAACAAAAATCCTGTACATTGATCTGTGTTAATAAGGGGGATTGATGATTGATGATTGATGATTGATGATTGATGATTGATGATTGCGCTGAACAGATGTTTTCTGATTTTTATTTGGGATGTAAAAATTCCCCTCCTTTGGAGGGATGGCGAAAATTTCGGAGAAATTTTTGACGGGGTGGTTCCAGAACTAAAGCTGAAATTTCCTGTTGAATAAATGTTCTCCACAATTTCATAGCTCATTGAGCGGTATGTCTGAGTTTTTTTGGATTCGGGGGGGGGGGGGGGGGCGCCCCCGGCCGAAAAAAAAAAACAAAAAAAACAGTCAAAAAAGAATAAAAAAAAAAAAAAAAATAATATTTTAT